>NZ_CDLCQJ010000132.1:0-8282 GCF_975850365.1 Candidatus Hodarchaeum mangrovi
AATCATCTTAGTTACTGCGGGATAACCAGCTGGTATTAGAACACTATCATTTATAGTTAGGGTGTTTGCTGCATAAGCATCCTTATCGTCTAGGACAAGTTTATTATACTGACTTAATTCTGGATGGCTAACATATTTGTTAATGGTAATAATGGTAGTTTCATTCAAAGCAGTGATGTAACTCTTTAAATGGACAATAGAATGATCTTCAATAGTCTTTATTTCGACTCCTAACCATGTTGCAAGTTGTTGTATTCCTTGATAATTCGATCTTTGTGTGATGCCTGATATTAGATGATTAGAAAAGTGAATTACATCACCACCCTCGATCGTAGCAGGTTCAAGACATTTCTTTACCTTCAATGTTTGACTTAGTACCGCTAAAACTTTTTCTTCTTCGCCTCGTCTTGATAATGCACCAAAGTGAGAAATTAATGCTCTTTTTCCATGGATAATTGCCGCATCCTCGACAAAACATGAATCGGGATATTTTTTTTCGGGTGGAAGCTTGATGACTTCTAATCCCAGTTCTTCTAAGGTATTACAATATTCAATATGCTGTTTTTTTGCCTTTTGGTAATTTATCGTGTCGGGAAAGGCATAAGCAGTAATACAGGCAGGAAATGACGGGGAAGGTTCTCTAACAAGGGCAATACGTTTACGAAGTGACATGTTATTATAGAATATTTGAGAATCCATAAGAAGTTTTTTGTAGATTTCTGATCTCTCTTTTATGGACGTTAATTTAGTTTAATCCGATTTTTTAGGTTTGCTTTTAAAATCTTACAAGGTGTAATTATTTAAGATGGGTAGATTTCATTAACTTAATTGGATTTTTTGTAAAATATCTTGTTTATTTTCCAAAGGGGTGTTTATTATTTTTAATCTTATAGAAGAAGCATTAGATTCCTTGGATCAGTTTTCTTCAAAGGATCTTGTTCAAATAAGAGGTCAAAATCGTATTATCTCACTCTATAGCATGAAAAATGGTATTCTAGAAGAATCTTCACGAAATTTATCGCATGGAATTGGTATTAGAATATTATCTAATGGAGCATGGGGATTTACAAGGACAAATATAACAGATTTTCAAAATATTCAATCATCAATTGTCGCTGCACAGAAATTAGCAAAAGCAGCTTCCAATCACCAAACAACTAAAATCCAGCTTCCCAGATCTCCTTCTATTAATGACTCTGTTAAAAGTAAGTGTCAAAAACCTATTGAAAACTTTTCTCAAGATGAAATCGTCAAATTACTTCGATCTATCTCCTCTGGGTTGTTTGGTTACTTACCAGAACTGAAAAATGCAAATTTAAACCTCTTAGGATTAACAGATAAAAAATTCTTTTTAAGTTCTGAAGGATCTAAGATTCAGGAAGAATTCACTAAAATACAATTAAAAATCGATCTACTCTTAAAAAAACACGATTCTCGTATACCATTCTCGGAAACTTATGGACATACTGGTGGAATGGAGCTTTTTGATAGAAATCAACCTGATTTTATGGTAGAAAACTTAGTAAGAGAAGTAAAATCTTTATTAGAAGCGGAATCATGTCCAGCTGGCATGTTTAAGGTGATTATCCAACCTTCATTATGTGCAACATTGTTACACGAAGCTATCGGGCATCCATTAGAAGCAGACCTTGCTATGGCAGGAGGAGGGTTTAATGAAGCTTTAATAGGAAGAACTGTATCCTCTGAATTGGTAACAATATATGATTCAGGATTAATAGAACATGGTTTAGGTTATTTCACTTATGATGATGAAGGAATCAAATGTGTTCCAACCACATTGATAGAAAATGGTATTCTGAAATCATATATGCATGATAGAACATCTGCGTCTATGATGGGTACAGAGCCCACTGGAAACGCTCACGCATGGGATTTTAGTGTCTCCCCAATGATTCGACAGACTAATATTGGATTGAAAGCTGGAGATTATTCTCTTGAAGAATTAGTTGAGGATATTAGGCATGGTTTTATTCTTGATGGAACTTTTGGAGGCATGGCAAATTCAAATGGAGATTTTACCTTTGGTTTTCAACGTGCATTCCAGATTAACCAAGGAAACATTGAAAAGGCTCATTTAGGGGCTAATGTTTCTGGAAATGCCATTGATGTCTTTAAAACAATAGATGGGGTTAGTAATAAATCTATATTACGACCTGGAGCTTGTGGAAAAGGCCAGTTTGCGATTCAAGGAAGGATTGTACCCGCAATACGCTGTAATATTTTGATCGGAGGAAAAGGAGGTATATAAATGACATTAGATCAAGCATGGGAAATTCTCAAAGAGAATGCTCAGTATGCATTAAAAAATGTAGAAGCTCAAGTTGGGGCAGCTGAGGCATTTTTTACCCTAACAAATCTCACCCAAATTCAAATTAGAAATTCTGAACTAACAGGGAATAATCAAGGTATAGATGGAGGGATAGGATTCAGAATAATTAATAAAAACAGTCAAATGGGTTTTGCTTCAACAAATAACTTCCTTAAAAAAGAAGAAGTTCTCAAAGCAATAGAAAATGCCATCAACCTTGCTCAGATCAGTACTCCTAATGAATATGCCTGTTTTCCAGAAAGTTCCAAACCTAAGGTGATTAATGGATTATTTGATAAAAAATTTATTTCTATTACCATAGATGAGGCTCTTGGTATTGCTAAATCAGGATTAGTTTCTACTGAAGCTGTTGATGAACGCGTGAAATTAAAAAGAGGTGAGCTATATCTTGAATATGGATGGAAAGGCGTTCAAAATACTATAGGAGTAGATCTGGAAGCAAAAAGTAGTCATGGAATTTTCTATTTGGGAGCTATTGCGCAGGAGAATAATCAAGTTACTGGACTTTGTTCAGAGATAAGAAGAACGACCTCTCTAGATTTTGATGCTCAAGTCCAAGGTGAAATCCTTGCCAAGAAAGCTATAAACCTTTTAAATCCTAGATCAATCACTAGTTTTACTGGTACTGTTGTTTTTTCCCCTGATGTTGTAGCTGACCACATTTTTTCGGTCATAACGGACGCACTTAAAGGGGATAATGTAATTGCGAAATCTTCAGCTTGGGAGGATAGAATAGGTAGTGTAGTGGCGAACAATGCTATTACTATCTCTGATAATCCATTATTAGAGGCAAATTTTTCATCTCAGCCTTTTGATGACGAAGGTGCTACAACTGCGAACACTATTTTGGTTGATCAGGGTGAATTAGTACAATTTCTTCAGCATTCTAGCAGTGCCAAAGCCTTTAATGATAAAACTACTGGAAATGCATCACGATATGGAACTGGCTGGGATATAACAAGGTTAATCATTGGATCTGGTTATAAAGCCCAACCTCTTGTTTATCCTCATAATCTTCTAATTAAACCTGGTCAACAATCAATAGAAGATCTCATTGCAGAAATAGATCATGGACTTTTTGTTGATTCCATAGCTGGATTCCCACAACCTGGTTCTGGATTGGTGAGTGCTCAAATATCAAGTGGATTTATTATTGAAAAAGGAGACTTTAAGCGTGCAGTAAAAGATACAATGGTTGTTGGTAATGTCTATGAATGGTTACACCAGATTTCAGGTATTTCGAAAGAAACTGATCAATTCAACTTTTGTAATGTCCCTGCACTCCGAATAGAAGGCGTAAAAATTGTAGGGAAAAAAAGTTAACGAACTTCATATTTATGATATGTCATTAATACCTTTATAACTTCTCTATCTTAAAAATAACCGGCCTTATTCCATCATTACATGGGATATAGGTGAATCCTGGTTCAGGATACTCATAATCCCCGCCATAATAATAAATCATAAGTGTTTCATAAATATCATGCCACGCTTGTTCACAAAAATCTTTCGGAGGACTGAGATGATTATCCACTAGAAATTCCCGTCCTTCTTCTAGGAAACAAGGAGGGATTGGTTTTTCTGTCGATGTTCTAAGTATATTATGACCAAAAATAATTTTGGGATCAAATTTTTTTATTACAGTAATTTTTAACTTATCCAAAGTATTTTACCTCTGATTGAAATAAATGATAAGTCTGATCAATTTCCCTGAATGATGAAACAATAAATATTTTATTTTTATGTAAAAAAATCCTTTCTTTCAATTCCTGAAATTAAATGAATTCTGTTTCTTATATTAAATCTAATCCTTTTGCTGTTTCGAGAAAATCAACTAATTTTGTACTAAACCTTGCTGCAGGTGCTCCATCAACGATATCATGATCAAATTGAAGAGTTAAAGCTAAAAATTCTCTGATGAGGATAGTCTCATTAAAAATCCCTGGTTTCTTACCAATCCCTCCCACTGTTATTGAGATAGGAAATCCAGTTAGCGGAATTGCCCATCCTAACCGTGATCCAAACATTCCAACAGATGTAACACTAACCAATCCTGATAATTTTTTCATTGAAAAGGGATCCCAGAGAACCCGTTTCCAAAATCTTTTCCGTATGAATTTTGGTAAATAAATTCCTAATCGAGCTAAGTAAAGAAGTTTCTTTCGATTACCGAGAACCTGAACACTTTGATTATCAAAGACTTGGGTTTGTGCAGATCGTATTTCTTGTGTTATTTCTAATACTGACAACTTATTGACTTTTCGAAGAACATAGGGTAAGGGAATAGTCTTTCCTTCTACAACTCTTTCAACTTGAATAGTAATATCAACATCTTTGAAAATAATTAATTTTCCTCTTCCTCTTCTAACCGAATGAATTTCTTTGTTCTCATTAAGTACTTGACCTATACACCAACAAATCCAGCCTGTAAATGAAACTGTGGTTCCTGTGTTAACTTTATGCTTTTTTATTAATTCACGTGCTTTTGTTACATCTATCTCAAGAAGTCCAGTGATTATATGTCTTTTTTGAGCTTCATCTAAATAATCAATAATACCTAAGCGATTTCTCGGAAAATCTTGGATAGAATATTCACCTATAACATCCATAACAATACCCCGAGCGATTTAAATTTTTAATAAATCAATAAGATAATTTTTTCTAAATTTGGTGATTTAGAAAAATAGGAAATATCTTGGAACCCTTTTTAGATATTCTCGATAACTATCACCATATCGTTTTATACAGGCTTCTTCTTGAGCTAAAATTTGAAAATGATTGAAAATTTTAGAGAGGATTAATAGGATGAGAATAATCCAAGAGCTCACTATAATCCCAATTCCAAATAGTATAACAGTTAGCATCATTTCCTGAGGATTCCTTGAATAGCTATACATTCCTTTAGTCACAGGCTGATTTAAAGGAGTCGTTATAAAATTTATTACGGAATATCTAAGACCAATCATTCCAATCAAGTATATAATTAGTCCAACAAGAAATTCAAGAGTTCCATAAGCTATTGGAGTCAGCGTCATTAATAACATTGCACAAACTCCAATGAATTTACCAATTATTGTGAATAACCATTGTTTTCTATCAAAATTTGATCGAAAAAATAGTTTTTCTCGGATTTCTATTGAAACAAAAATCACGTTATAGAATTGAAGGATATAGAAAAATATTAGAAAAATCCATCCATTAAACAGTGTTAAACTAAGATCTGGCCAGAGGTCCATCATTTAGCCTTTTCCATATGATTGAGAATAATCTAAAAATTTTGCTTGCTAATTCTAAATTTTTGAATAAAGACCATTATTATTAATTTATGTGTGCTTAACAACACTAATATTAGATATTAGCTGCAAAATTAACTTTTAGTAGAGTGTAGGGGATAGATCTCTTGGTTGATAAAAATGGTAGTAATTCCCTATTATAGTTATTATATTCAGATTGGATTTTTTGATGTAATGCTAATCGCCCTGATTGAAATTGCCTTCATATGGTTTTTCTTTCCCAAAGAAATGATGGGGAAGGTCTTTTCAATGGTTGGTGCTGTTAATCTAATTAAATTAGGAATAATGACAATCCTAATCCCCTATGTTCCTTCAATTACTTCGACTTTTAATCAGATACTTCTTATAGAAGTGACAATGATGTTCTTATTAGGAATAATTGTTTCGACTCTGATATATGAGAAGGAACAATGGGCCCCGTCCCGGGAAGAAGCCGGTTCTCTCGCTTTTCGTATTACTGCTATTTCTAGTCTGGTCTGGGTAACATTTAGGAGTATTAATCCTTCCATTCAGTATGGTTTCCAGTCACATGATCCAATAAGAAGTCTGTTAGCTGAAACTTCAATGAGTAATATCATACCCTTTAATGCCATGGGGTTGGTTCTAGATTCATTTGGTGTGTTTATCCTAGTTGCTGGCTTCATTATTCTCTATCTTCGTTATAAAAAACATTTGTTATTCCAACGAAACGCTTCCACATAAATTCAGAAAAACCCTTTAATCACTTCCATCCTTTCAATATTTAACAGTTTATATTAACATTTTTCTCTTCAAAGGGCAAAATCCGTTTTATTACTTAAAAATTAGTCAAATTTATATCCAGATATGACTAATAAAAATATCCAATTTAAGTTGAAAACTAGGACTTCATTATAGCATTCTCGTTTAAATTGTGTTAATTGTAGAAAATCTACAATTTGAGGAAAAATGATGCAATTAAGTTTAACTATTCTTTTAGATCCTAATCTCGCTCCCTCGTTACTTGGTGATTTAAGCTCTCGTCTGATGGATATTTTTCCTTTTAGTCAGATTGATGTCCATAAATTAGCTAAGCTCTCTCATTCTTGCTGGAAACCTGCAAGGCAACAATATGATGCAAATTGTCTATTAGCTTCTGTTATGTCACTTAATCGTAATAAAATGGTATTATTAATAGTTAATAAGGATGCCTATGTAGAAAAATTGAATTTTGTTTTTGGAGTAGCATCAACAGGTATTGGTGCAGTTGTTTCAGTATTTAGACTTGAAAGGGACCTTGAATTTATACAAAAAGAAATAACTCATGAATTAGGACACGTATTTGGGTTGAAACACTGCTATCTACCTTGTGTTATGACATTTTCAAATAGTGTTTGGGAAGCCAAGCAGAAAAACAGCGATTTCTGTGAAAAATGCACAACTCAAATAAATAAATCATTGAATAAAAAATAAAGAGATAAGGATTTTCTTATCTAATGTTTTCAGAGAAGAATCATTCGCAAATATACCGATTACTTTAGTTTTTCATGGAATTGATACACAGATGCACTTGTTAAAAACTTATGGCCTTCAACTAATTCTTTTAAGTATCTTTATATTCATTATTATGATAGTTCCTGTTACTGTACGAGCGAATTTTTCATTAACTACTAATTTAGTAGTTTCAAATGCCCCTACAGATTTAATTTCCGATACAATACGATTTCTACCAAGAACGTTTGAATCAATTGATTATCAATACTATATCAATCAAATTATTTCCTCTTCTCTTCCAAATATTGAGGATCATATTCTAAACCTATCTGCTTTTGGAAGTCGGGTCACAGGTTATGGTGGGTATGAACAAACCATTAATTATATTCTCAATTTTTTCACTAACCAAGGTCTGGTTAATGTTCAAACAATTTCTTATCCTCTTCTTATCCCAATGGATTATGATACGAAAATTAACCTGAATGGGGTAAATTACACTGCTCATGCATTCATACCTAATTCAGTTCATACAAACAAAATATCCTACTCTGGTTTATCAGGTACCTTGGTTTATGGAGGATCAGGAGAATATATCGATTTAGATGGGAAAGAAATTGAAAATAAAATTGTAGTACTTGAATTTAATACTCAAGATAATTGGCTTAATACAGTTAGCCTTGGAGCGAAAGCAGTGGTTTTTTTATCCACCAATGATACGAATCGATTTGAAGCCCAATCTAAATCCGTTGAAATCCCCTTGGAATTCCCTCGTATTTATATTGAAAATGAAACACTTGCTACGATAATTAAAGATTCCAGCATGCAATTTAATCAATCCATCACTCTTTATTCAGATGTTGAGTGGAAAGAAATTGACGCAAAGAATATTATGGGCTTTTTACCTGGCTTAGATGATGATCTCATCATTATTTCTGCTTATTTTGACTCTTCTTCTTGTATTCCTGCTATTTCCCCTGGTGCAGATGAAGCATGTGGTATTGCAACCCTTTTAGAACTAATTCGGATTATAAAAGAAAATAATATTATTCCACAAAAATCCTTAATGTTTTTAGCTCTTTCAGGGCATAATCAGGCAGCTGCTGGGGCAAGAGAGTTTGTTTTTCAAAATTACAAGAATCTGAATCAAAACGGGGGGATAAAACTCTTTTTATCGTTAGATCTTTCTG
>NZ_CDLCQJ010000133.1:0-40827 GCF_975850365.1 Candidatus Hodarchaeum mangrovi
ACTTTAGATGCCATCGCTTCAACCCTGCTAGGAGTTGGAAAAATCTCTTTAACTAAAGGAATAGCTGAGCTTACAGAATGGGAGTTAATAAGATATTGTTTAAGAGACGCCCGAATAACAAGAGATCTCATCTTGTATGATAACAATACTCCATTAAATCTGATATTTATACTTGCTAGAATTTCAAGAATGCCAATTGATGATCTTGTACGTACAAGTGTTTCAAATTGGGTACAAAGCCTATTTTACCATGAACACCGTCGAAGAGGTTATTTCATCCCCAATCAAAGTGATATTCATCTATTAAAAGGTGGTGGAACTAGTACAGAAGCAATAATCAAGGGAAAGAAGTACAAAGGTGCTAAAGTAATAGATCCTGTTCCTGGTATTCATTTTAATGTTGCAGTATTGGACTTTGCTTCACTGTATCCCTCTATTATTGGGACTAAAAACCTCAGCTATGAAACTTTACTATGCAATCATGTTGAATGTAAAGAAAATATAGTCCCACAAACTAGCTACTGGGTTTGTAATAAGAATCGTGGGATTATGGCTGACATAATTGGATTTATAAAAGATATTCGTGTGATGTGGCTTAAACCTGCTTCCAAGGAGGAATTGGGCCGAAAAAACTTTTTCCAAATACTCGAAAGGAGTCTGAAAGTTTTGATCAATGCCTCGTATGGTGTCCTAGGAAGTGATCGATTCCCGTTGTATTGTTTACCCGTTGCTGACTCTACAACTGCTTTTGGTCGTGATGCAATAAACAAGACTATTGAAAAAGCTGAAAGTTTAAACATTACAGTTTTATATGGAGATACAGATTCAGTCTTTCTTCTTTCACCTCCTAAAAAGAAAATTAATGAGATTATACAATGGAGTAAAAAAGAATTAGAAGTAGGACTTGAAATGGAAAAAGTATACAAATATGTAGTCCTTTCTCAACGGAAAAAGAATTATTTCGGAGTTTATGAGGATGGAAGTGTTGAGGTTAAGGGATTAATGGGTAAAAAACGAAATACTCCTCCATTTTTACAGGATGGATTTAATGAGGTATTGCATATATTATCTCAAGTAAATAATCTTGAAGAGTTTTCAAAGGCAAAAGAAAAAGTTAAAGGGTTAATAAAAACTATTTATGTGAAATTGGATAAGAATCAATACTCTCCAGAGGATCTCTCAATAACTATGCAGCTTACTCAACCTTTAGGATCATACAAAGTAAATTCACAACATGTAAAAGCAGCTCGTCAGCTAGAAAATCATTATCAATCTCGATTTATGTCAAAACACAATGGAAAAAAATATAATGAGGGATTTATCAAAGCAGGACAATTAATTAGGTTTGTTAAAACAAAGGAAGGTGATCATGTAACTCCTGTTGAGTTAATGACGAAAGATATCAAACCTGATGTGAAAGCATACAAATCAATGATTGAATCAACATTTGATCAGCTATTGGGAGCTCTAGATATAAATCTCGAAGAACTTGCTTCTGGTCAGATAAATCTGATGGAATTTTTTAACTAAACTTTCCATCCCAGTTTAAAAATACTGAAACCATCAGTTTGGGTTATATGTGGAAAGAGTCTTTGACCTAAAGGAAATTGAGGACTTGAAACACCAACTATGATTTTTTGAGGTTTTAGTTCAAAATTAGGGAAATTCTGTAGAAACCTATGGATTACATGCTCATTTTCAAGAGGGTGTAGTGAACATGTTGAGTAAACAATGAAACTATTAGAATCGTCTTTAAGAACAGTAGAAACATTTGAAAGGAGAGTATATTGAAGATCACTCAACCATTTTGTTTGGTGTCGGTCAACACGCCATTTTGAATCAGGTCGTGAGGAAAAAGTTCCAGATCCTGAACAAGGTGCGTCAATAAGGATTTTGTCGAATCTAAAACTGAAATTTGGATGGATTCTTAGATCAGATATAACAGGGTCTATGCTTTTTAGATCAAATAATTCAATTTTTTTCTTTAATTCTTTCATACGCCTTATGTTGTTATCAATAGCAATTATTCTACCTGAATCTTGTTGTAAAGAAGCAAGATGAGTTGTTTTCCCTCCTGGAGCTGCACATGCATCTAAAATTAGTTCATGGGGCCTTGGATCGATTATATGGGAAACAAGAGCAGACCCTTTATTCTGAACGTAATAGAAATTTTTTTTAAAGGAATTAATACGGGGAATAGGAATTTTCCATGAGATGACCTTAATAACATCATCCAAATCAGGATCTTCTTTAAATTCAACCTCTTCAGAACTTAATCTTTCTAAAATTTCAGATTTATCATAATGTAATAAGTTTAATCTTAAATATAATGGGAGATTAAGATTTCCTGCCTTTATTATTTGTTTTGTGGTTTCTAATCCATAAAAATTGATATAGTCACGGACTAACCATGTTGGATGTGCAAATTCAACTCCTAGTCTTTCTTCTTTGTTTTGAATTAATTGTAAATAAGAATCCCTATCCCATTTTAAAAGATTGGAAATTAAATTTTCTAATAAATTAGTCAGTTGAGGATGCTTTATTTTATCAATAATTTGTTTACATGATTGAATCCACTCTGAATCCTTCTTATAAGTATCTGAAATTAGAATATAGGTTATAACTTTTAATAAATTTCGTATATACACTGGAATTTTAAAATTAATCCGTTTTTGAACGTATAAATGAATTAATCGATTAATAATATTTTGAAATCTGACTGTTTCAAAAACTAGCTGATGAACTTGGGAATAATTTTCCTGATTTCCATCCTCCCAGATAATAGAAAATATCTTCATTGCATTTCTTAATGAGACCTGATTTTTTTGATAGTATAAGATGATCTTTGCTGCGTTTTCAATTAATAGCAATCTTGTTCTCAGCTCAATGCCCTGGCTCAAATCCTAACACCTTTTTTCTCTTCAAAGACGAATTTTTGTTTCATATTTCTAAAAACTATCCCATTAAACTTTATACCACTAAATTCATCACCTTCCTGAATATCTTCGATATAAAAAGTATCAATATAGGACAGATCAAAAGATAACATGTCCATAATTTGTCCCAAATTTTCTTTTGGATCAATATTAATTAATTGATATTTTGTGAGATCTAAGTCTACCTTTTTAGGATTCCCTTCAATAAAGGATTTTATAGGAATTTTTTCTAATTTTTTCCTTTTAAAGTCCCAATACTCAATTTTTCCGTCTCCTGATGAAATTATTTGTAAAAAATTGTCATTAATAAGAATAAAATCACCAGTCTCAAAAGGAGGTAGATTAATAAGTACAACAGGTATTCTGGGATATTCTTTCCACTTTGATTTATCAAATCCCGAAAATTCTGTAGTGATACTTACTATTCCATTATAATATTTAGCGAAGATTCTTCCAACATTGCTCGCAGAAGGTTTCGTTTGAAATAGAGCGTCTAAACCATTTTTGACAAATAAAATTTTTGATAAAGGATTTTTACCATTGGATTGAGGGAAATTTGAACTCAAATTTTCAATTTCTGAGGCCCACTGTTTCAATGTGTTCTCAGACTCATCCTTTTGACTTCTTATTTGGATTTTAGAGGTATATACATCAGTGAATCTCTCACGACAATCAGGACAATCCCCCCAGTTTATATCAGCTTCAAAATTATCATTAAATTCTATTAAAGGACTAAATATGTCAGGGTTAGCGAAAAAATGAATTCTACCTATAATACTTATAGGAATATTGTCTTCATTGAAGCTTAAATGGACATCTTCAAGAATTATATCTTTTGGACGATAATTAAATTTCCATTCTTTTACAATATATTTTGATAGAGCTGAATCTACTTTTTGGGAGCCAACATCTGCGAGGAAAAAACTTTTCCAATGTCCATTTATAAAAATTAACTCACAATGGATACAGGATACAATTTTAAGATTAATTTTTTCTCTTATTAGTGGATTAGCCTCAATGTAACATTCTTTGCATTGGTGCTTAAAAAATTCTTCTTTTTTGCCACATATAATGCATTGAGAATCCATTTAAATATCTTCCTTCACAAATATGGCATTGAAAAAATGAGAAGATGAGGCACTTTATCTCCATCTTTGGTTGAGAACCAAATCACTGCGTCTTCTGAGATCAGATTTTTCTCTAATCCTAGATTAATAACCGAACCAATTATATTAATATTGTTATAGCTTTTCATCAACTGGAGAGCTTCAAAAGCGCTAATTTCTGAGCCTTTATAAAATTTTGAGGGGACTTGCATGGATGATTTTTCATTAAAAAGCGTTTTTCCTAAGATATTTTCGTCACAAATAGCTAAAATTTCATTCTTAGCTCTTCGATGAATTTTAAAAAAGACACGAGGACTATTATTTTTTTTTTCAGATTTATTATTTAACTGCGACACGGGCCCCACAGGCTTCACACACTTTTATAAGAATCCGTCCTTCCTTAACAAGTTTTGTATCAGGTTTGCTACATTCTTCACAAATAACGAATTCCTTCACATAAGTGGAAAGTTCCCTATTTATCATAGATCGAGAAAATTTACCTTGTAACATTAGACGTCCTCGTTCTTCAGTTGCAGATGTGGCGAAGTTTCCTGCAAGAGTCTTTGCTAAGTGATCCGCATCATTTTCACGGTTTATAACCTTTAATATTCGCCCCCAATCAGTGATCCAAGTTTTATTTCCTTCTTGAAAAACATCCGCTTGTGGTATTTCAAATCTGGATTTTTCGAATATATGTGCAGGTAGATTTTCTCTCGCACGTTTTAAAGAAGCTAAATAATCTTTTTCTGTTGTCATTTTAGTTATCATCCTTATAATTAAGGCATTAGAAAATTACTAATTAGTAATTTACTTAATTTAAGCATCATTTGCTTACCTAACACGTTGATTTACCTAAATTAAAATAAACTTAAATGACTTTGTTAAATGGAAAATATGTTGGAAATAATTTTATCTCTGAATTGGTAGAAATTTAAAAATCAATAGATTTAGCATAATGGGTAGCTCAGATGATTAGAAGGAAAAAAGAAATAAGACAAGTTTTTGAATTAATAAAGAATAGTGATCTTATTCTTGAGGTATTAGATTCTAGGATTCCAAATCTCACAAGAGTTTCTTCAATTGAGAAAGAAGCTAAAAAACAAAATATTCCATTAATCTTAGTTTTAAACAAATGTGATTTAATCCCCTATCAAATTAGCGAAAAAACCAAAAAGAAGTATAATCGTGAATTTCCGACATATTATATATCTTCAAGAGAGCGTCAAGGAACAAAAATATTTAGGAATGCAATCCCACGATATTTAAAAAAAAAGAAAGAAAATATTTTATCCATAGTTGGAGTACCAAATACAGGAAAAAGTAGTTTATTAAATATTCTTCGTGGAAAGCATGTTGCAGTTACAGGACAAAAACCAGGAGTAACTCGTAGTCCTCAGTTAATACGAATTTCACAACGGATCCTTATTTACGATACACCTGGAGTGATCCCTTTCGATTACCCTGAAGACGATCTACAAGTTTTTTTAGGAGCATATTCAATCGATAATTTAGATGATCCTATTGGTACAGTAAATTTTTTTATAGATCGAATCCGAGAAAATTATAGCTCTGGGTTTGTCAATTATTACGGAATTACTTCAATAAACTTATCTAATGAGGAAATTCTAAAGCAAATTGCAGCTTTAAGGGGCATGAAATCCAAGGGAGGGTTATTAAATCTTTTAGAAACTGCAAAATTGGTAATGAGGGAATTTACAGCTGGAAAAATCCAATATTGGGAGGAAGTTTGACAATTAATCATAGATTAATTTTTTTCATCACAATTTATTTTGCATAAATGAAAGTAAGATTCCAAATAATTTGATCAAACCTAATTAAATTATTTGATGAATCACTCCTTCCAATTAAATATAAATTAAATATCTAATTCAATTTAATACTAGAAGCTTGATAATTAAAGGCGATTTCCGTGGATATAGACAAAGAAATGAAACTTTTTCTTGAAAAAATAATAGCCTATGCAAATAAAACTGGTATAGCACATTTGACTGGGAATATTTATGGAGGATTAGCAGGATTTTGGGATTATGGTCCTATAGGTGTGGAAATTAAAAACCGAATAAAGGAAGCTTGGTGGAACGATTTTGTAAGAAATCGAGAGGATATCGTGGGTTATGAAGGAGCTATTATAACTCATCCGAAGGTTTGGGAAGCTTCAGGACATGTTTCCAGCTTTAATGATCCCTTAGTATTTTGTCAGGGTAAATGTATGAAGAAACATCGTTTGGATCATCTTATTGAAGATCTATTAGATCTGAAAACTGAAAACTTAACTGTTGATCAGATGTGGGTGATTGCTAAGGAAAAGAAGTTATATTGCCCTGAATGCAAGGGAACTTTAGGAGAGCCAGTTATTTTCAATCTAATGTTCAGTACACAGGTAGGTTCTACAGAAGACACTTCCTCAATCGCCTATTTAAGACCAGAAAACGCTCAGTTGATTTTTTCAGGATTTAAAAATGTTATTGATTCAACTAGGGTTAAAATGCCATTTGGAATAGCTCAATCAGGTATAGTTTTTAGAAATGAAATCTCACCTAGAAATTTCTTATTTAGAGTACGAGAATATGAATTGATGGAATTTGAATATTTCACGAATCCAGATAAAATTAATGAGTGTCCTCAATTTGATGATATTAAAGGAAGAGAAATCAATATTCGTGATAAAATTGCTCAAGAAAAAGGGGATAAAGTTGAATTCAAGCGCTTAAACGCCCAAAAGGCATGGGAAAAAAAGATATTTAAAAATAAATGGCAAGCATATTGGCTCACAATATTTTTTGAATGGTTTGTCAATAATTTAGCTATTACAGAAGAAAAATTACGTTTAAGACAGCACATGGAGTCAGAACTTAGCCATTATGCGTTAGATACATGGGATATTGAATATAGATATCCTTTTGGGTGGAAAGAACTTTTAGGCTGTGCAAATCGAACTCAATATGATCTTCAACAACATAAGGAATATTCCAATGTTAAAATAGAATTCATGGAAGATACTGAAGAAGGAATGCAAAGATATATTCCTTATGTAGTAGCTGAACCATCAGTTGGTTTAGGTAGAATATTACTTACTCTAATTGCAGATGGTTATCAGGAAGATATTGTTAAAGGTAGGAAACGAATAGTTTTGAAAATTCATCCAAGATTTGCTGCATATGATGTAGCAATCTTCCCATTACAAAAGAATGACAAAATTAATTTAATTGCACGAAAAATATATGAAAAACTAAAAGAAGAGCGATTCGTTGTATATTATGATGATAGCGGATCGATAGGGAAACGTTATCGTCGTCAAGACGAAATAGGAACCCCTTATTGTGTTACGATTGATTTTGACACATTAGATGACAATCAAATCACTATTAGGAACCGAGATTCAATGGAACAGAAACGAATACCGATTGCTAATCTTGTAAATGAGCTTAAGGATAATCGTGAGCATTATAATAGGCAATAATTTAATTAGTATAAGTGATCTTAGAAAAAATGATAATCAAAAAAAGATTGGAATCATAATAATTAAATTTCAAACATGATAAAAACAATCATTATTTTATAATTATTTAATTCAAGAAAATAGAAGGGTTATACAGTGGAAAGAGATATTTTAAGGTTTTTCAGAAAGGATTATTTTATTGCAGATTACTTTGAAGAAGAATCTTTCCACCAAGGTTACCATAAATTCCAAAAAATTTCCCAGATATTGGAATTAGAAAAAATCTTTTTACCAAAAATTTCTGAGGATTCTTCAAAGGGATTTTTTCCAATCTATAAATGTATACCATTCTGATCGCAGTAAAAATAAAAAATTGTCAATTAAAGAACTTGAACAATAAATAAAGGTGGATTCTATAAGTTAATGAAGATGATTCTTTAATAGGTAATAATTAAATAATCTAATGATCGAAATGAAGAATGTCTTAGATAGAAGTAAAAAAGCACTGGTTTATCAAATTAATACTTTTGAAAGGTGTATTAATTAATGGTTACATGGAAAGTCGTATTTTCTCTAGGTGGTGTTGAGGATGAAATAATAGAACTTTTTGATGTTGCCTCAATTGTTGATTGGGATCCAGAATTTAAAGGAAGATATATTAAAGGCTTTTTTGAGACAATTTATACATGGATTATAGCCTTGAAAGAGGTAACACGCAATGAAGTTAATTATTTGCCATCAAATTTCCTAATGGTTGTTGGAAGAAAATGGGGTGACCAAAAGCAAAAATCAATACCCCTTGGAGTTTTATTCGAATTCTCTGAAGGTGATCTGAACTTACGTGCAATTGGACCAAAAAGTTTGTCCGAAAAGGCGGGAGAAGACAGTAATCTTCTGTTAACTTATATTGATGAGTTATTTGATAAACCAAACTTGTGGAGAAGTAAAATTATAATCTCTGCCAAAAGTAAAAGTGAATGGAAAATCTTAGCGGACAGCATCGAAGAAAGGCCATGGGATTTAATTGAACAGGGGAGAAAGCTTTCAGGAACAGATCCAAAAAGGGCTAGTGATAGTTTTAAGAAAGCGTTAAGTATTTTTGATGTTTTATCTGATAGCAATGGAAGATTCCACGCCATTTTTGCATTAGCTGAATTATATTTACAATTGAAGAATTATGATGCTTCAAAAGAACAGCTAGATAAAGCTTGGGAATTAGCATCTCAATTAGGAGATCCTATGCTTGAGGAAAATGTACTAAGTACAGAAGGAGTTCTTTTGTATGAACAGAAATTTTTTGAACAGGCATCATCTAAATTTATTCAAGCTTTAGAAAGGGCTAGGAAAGCAAATAAACATAATTTTGTGGTGAATGCTTATTCAAATATTGGAGAATGTTATTATCGAATGAATATGATAGAACGAGCAATGGAAAATTTCGAGAAATCTCATTCTCTTTCTGAAGAAAGGAATGACAGAAAAAATTTAGCTCGGTCAAAAATAAACCTTGCAAAAATATTAAAAATATACTTCAAACAAGGGGATAGTTCTAGCCAATCGCAAGCAGAATGGTATTTGAAGGAAGCTATTGACCTCTCAGAAGAGGTTGGTGATAATTTAGGGGTAATGTGTGCTAGTGGAGAAATCGGGGAGATAGAGGAAATCGCACAGAATTATGAGGGTGCTCTCATGTATTATGAAGCTGCTGCTGAAAAAGCCCGACAAATAACTTCCCATCAATATCAGGAATATTATAGAAATAAGGCTCAACGAATGAAAAATATGCTATATGATGCATAATAAAAACTTTGGATGATTAAGGAAATTTATCCGAGAATTTCCCCTATTTTTCTTGCAGCTTCCTTTAAATCAAGGAACAATAATCCTAATTTGACAGTTCGATTTGCTGATGCAGTAAGGACAGCTTTTGTACCAGCTTGTACTGAAATCAAATAACCACTGTCTCCTTCAACTAATATCCTACTCATTTCTCCTTTACCTGTTTCCATAACTGCTCTCTCTCCTAAACTCAATATAGCGGCAGTCATTGCTGCAATACGAACATCATCTAATCCTTGTGGTAATATGGGAGGGAATGAAGAAATTGGTAATCCTTCTAAAGAAACTACACTGGCAAAATCGATAGCTGGGAGTTTACTAACAAAAGCTTCCAGTACCTCAATGATTTCTTTATGAATTTGGAGGTCTGTTTCAGAATCTGGGATATACATCTTAATAACGCCTTTTAGTCAGATGGAAGTTCCTTTTTTACGTTTTAAAGGGTTTTATGAGTGATAATCTGAATCGAATCAATAAATTGAGATATGCAACTGCATTTTTCTCAATCTTCTATTTAACTATATCCATTTTCACCTAGAAGACCCTGTATAAATTATATACCTCTAGAATAATAATATAAAATAGCTGTGGAATATACTAATAATATTTGAAGATTAATAATACCATGGGCATTTATACTTTAGGAAAGCTATAAAAAAGAGTAAATATTTTTAGTTAAAATTTGGAAGCAACTTCAAATATGGGATTGTAATTGAAAGAGATTAAGAAAGAAAGGAAATCCGAATTTACACAAGAACCAGTTCTATTTCAAATCGGAAAGAAAGGAATTACTGAAAACTTGATAGAAGAGCTAGAAGATCAATTGAAACAAAAAAAATCAGTGAAAGTAAGATTCTTAAAAAATTCGCCCTATAATAATCGTGAGGAAGCATTCGAAGTATTAAGACAAAGCTTACCTGCAATGGCAAAGATAATTGAAATAAAAGGTTGGACCGCTATAATCAATTCCTAGGAAATTATCTGGATTTTTTTTAAATATTTTAATTTCCTTTTCTCTCAAAATAAATTTGTGTCATTAGAACTTCTCTTGCAAGAGATTGAAATGCTCTTTTTATACCAATACCTGTCGTAGCAACGGTTTCATAAATCGGAAAATTGTTCAATTCAAGTTTTTTTATGAGCTCAGTTTTTGAGACTGCATCTGGGACATCTCTTTTATTTAAAGCTATAATTAATGGTATATTTTTGCCAAGCTGATCATTTAAATGCATTTTTAGTTCTCTGAAGGATTCTATATTCTCATTGAGTTGTGAAGCACTCGAATCTACAACGAAAAGGACTCCATCAACTCCTTGAAGCACAATTTTACGCTGGTTTTTATGTCTCTCTTGTCCAGCTGTCGTATATACATCAAATACAACTCCTTTAGTTGCTTGCATTGGCACAAAATCAAAAAACAGCGTTCTTCCCATTGGATCTTCGATTTTTGTGAATTTTCCCTTCTCTAATCCATCAACCATTTTATATAACCAAGCAAGTGTGGTAGTTTTTCCACAGAGAGAAGGTCCATAGAAAACAATTTTAAATCTCTGTCGACCTTCAGCATCTTTTCGCATCCAAGTCTTCTCCATTAAGAAAAGGAGTAGATTAAAGAAGATTTTTCAGAATTTTTCTAATTCACGCAATGCTGCTTCTAATTCATCTTTTTCCAAGCTCGTACGAACCTCAGGAACAGCAGAGGGTGTTCCTGTTATCTTTCGTGTTGGTCTTCCAGCCAAAAATTCATCTAAAATTGAACTTAGTTCCTCATTCGCCTTTCTCATTAGTAAGCGAATCATACCAATATTTACGTCTGCATCCGAAATGATTGTTAAAATACCCCTACCACATGCGCTAGCAAAGATTTTGCCTGTATCAAATTCAGACGTAACAATGTCTAATCCACCAATTGTTAGGTTTGATCCTTGTTCTGCTGAAGCCATAAATACTGCGGATGCGATGGCTCCGATCCCGTCTACATCAACTGAAACATAGCTGAATTTCGAAACATGAGCGATAGTGAGACCAGTTCGATCAACAAGAATGACTTTCTTAATACCTGGCTCGCTTTTTATGATCTTGCTTAGTACTGTGTCAAATCTCCTAGGATCAATCAATAATTATAGCTCCTTGTAAATAACTTGCAAGTTAATTGTATAAACTCGCTTTTCATTTCCTTAAATTCATTTCAATATTGAATATTAATAAATCTAGCTCATTAACATTTAAGGTTAGTTAATTTTGATTTAAGACCTGTTTAAATGGTATTATAAATTCGATCATAGATTTCTTAAGGGATTAAATAACTCAAAGTAATAAATAAGATGTTTCCAATAAGAATTTCTGTGATGAAGCCAAGTGTAAGGATTAGAATAAAGGGGTAGGATGGTTGAACCCAGATAGTTTGTTTCTTTGTGTTTTTTATAGAAGTAATAATTAATTTTTTTCGCTTAAAATCATTTTCAGGATTATCTAAACCTAATCGAAATTTTATTCTCCAACCAGTATCTTGATCATATTCTTCTAAAAAGTCAAAATGCCATGGCTTAGTTTCCATTTCAGCACTAATTTTAACCGTATTTCGTGGATATCCAATAAATAAAACAGCTATTTTACTTTTCAGAGATTCTTGTTGAAACTTATATAAATCAGACTGAATTAACAAATGAAAGCAATTATAGAAGAAAAGAATAAATGGTACCGGTACAGTAAGCAAGATAGCATTTGACAATAAAGAAAAACTACGGGGTACTATTTTTATTAGTACTTCAACTCTATTATCACCTAGAATAAAAACAGGAACTGTCATTGGTGAACAAACAGCAATAGCTATTAATGCAAACATATCTGCACCTCCCCATAACCCTCCCAAAAGAAGAATTAGAGCGATTATAATTGCAACGATTAAGTTTCCACTCCAGTTTATGAAATAATTAAAAAATGGTTCTTTATTAAGGATAAATGTAAGTATCTGTATTAAATGAAGAATAATCCCTCCAAAAATCATTATTAACCAAACCCAGTCCGCAACTTCGCGATATTTGATGTCAAAATAGGAAGCAATAAGGAGAAGGAATAATGAAAAGGATATAAGTATAATACCAATCATCCGAGTTACCTTTTTTAAAAAATTAAGAATAATTACCTTCCTTTACAATATTCTTTTTATTTCTTTAGCTAATGGATTTCCTTTAACATCCTTTTGTTCTCCTTATAATATTCGAGTAAAAAGAATTTAGAAGGACTAGAAAGAAGAGGACATAAGTTAAAGATTATTATTTAGTCACAATGGTTTTAAATGTGTAGGATGGGAGAGAGAATTAGAATAATTTTTACTAAAAAAGAATTTTTAGTACAGAACTTTAGCCACCGTGGCTTAGCTAGGTTATAGCGCCTCCTTGGTATTTGTTCCTAGCTTGGTAATGGCAAACAATCAGGAGGATGTCGCGAGTTCAAATCTCGCCGGTGGCTTCACTTTATACAATCATCAAAGGTTATAAATTATCATAAAAAAAGGATAATGTCTTAATATCTTAAAATAGAAGTAAAATCCTTAATTCAATAAAGATTATAATGAAATCATTCTTTTACTAAATAATATTTTGAGGAGTCCTCTTTAATATTCTTGAAGTGATTGGATGGATTATATCGATCTTTTAGACCTATGGCGAAAGGAGAGGAAAAGCCATTCGCTTCAAAAAATCCCCTCTGATTTTTATATTTCCATAGATAGTGAATTAGCTAAGATTTATAGAACTTCCTCTGAGGTACAATGGAGAGAATTAAATGATCTAATTATTGAGCGATTCGAATTTTTACGTCAGGATCTTACCAAACTTAGACTTCAAAAAATATTAAATTCGATTATTAATGAATTACCAATAGAGACAGCTTATTTAACTTGGGGAGAACAAAAATTAGTGGAGAATTTACAGAAATCGATTAATACATTAAGCATCGAGAAACCAAATTTTTATACTCAGGATATTTCTCCTAACATGAGTTTACAGGAAGATCCAGACCAAGATACAGATCAAATCGACAAAAATGGCGAGATTAATAATAATACTGTCACATACATAACAGTGAGAATTCTCGCTGATACTGACCAATTTATTGGTACAGATAATAGGCGGTATGGACCCTTAAAAAAGCATAATGTGGCATACCTACCATTAGAGAATGCAAAAGCATTAATTGCTAAATCTGTAGCTCGTATTATTGAAAATAACACAAGAACAACTTCAAGTGAAATACAATGAAGAAAAATTACGTCCCTCAACCTCGTAGTCGATTCTTTAAAATTCAATGTGAATGTGGAAATGTTCAAGAGATTTTTTCTCATGCAACAACTTCAGTAGATTGCCGTGTATGCGGAAAGAAATTAACACAACCTCGTAGTGGAAAAGTTGAAATATTTGCAGAAATAATTGAGGTATTAGAGTAGAATAGGCGATATCGAATGGAAGTTAATTTTCCTGCTGTCGATGAGCTTGTAATCGGAACATGTACTAAATTAACTCCTCATGGAGCTTATTTTGAAATATTTGATTATGAAAAATTAGGTTCAGAGGCAGGTTTTGTCCATATTTCTGAATTAAGTCGAACTTGGGTAAGAAATATTCGAAGTCACATACGAGAAGGACAAAAAGCAGTAGTTAAGATACTTCGGGTTGATGAAGCAAGGGGAGAGATTGATATGTCAATACGAAGAGTCTCAGAACCCCAAAAACGAGCTAAACTGAATGAGTTCAAGCAAGAAAACCGTGCAAGAGGAATCGTCGCTGTAGCCTGTGAAAAATCCAACATTAAAACTGAAGAGATTGAAAAGCTAATAATGACCGAGTATGGTTCTATTTATGATGGTTTAATCAATGCCCGAGAAGGCAGTGTTGACATTTTAACCAAAATAGGAATTCCAAAGGAAGCTGCAGAAGAGATTTACCAACTTGCAGTGAAAGAATTGGAACCACCCAAAGTTGAATTATTTGGGTACATAGATATCACCTGTTACGAAGCTGATGGAGCGCTTCATATAAGAAATTTCTTCAAATCTTATGAAAAAAATTTCTCGAAAAAATTTAAAGGATCAAATTTCTTAATTCAAATTATTTCTCCACCTGAATATCGCTGTGTAATTGAAAGTAATGATTGGAAATCAGCTGAAACAATTTGGAAAGACCTCCAAGATGGGGCTACGGAATTCTTTAAACAATATGATGCTGAAGTTTCCTTTAAACGAAAATAATCTAACTCGAAACTAATGGGGTAAGAATGCGACTCTTAAGAAAATGTGATTGCACATATACTATTAATCAATCAATAAAAATGTGTGAAAAATGCAAAACATATTTCAGAAGTGCATATCCCCCTAAATTTTCACTTCATGACAAATATGCTACTTATCGAAGGAAAATGAAAGAGATTGCTCGTGAAGGAGAAGAATTATGACCGAACAGACTCCAATACTGATTCAACAATTTCAGTTAAAAGATTTGGATCAAGTTATTGAGATTAATAGAGAATGCTTACCAGAAAATTATCCAGAAAGATTCTTTCGAACAATTTATTCAGAATTACCATCAGCATTCATAGTAGCTAAAATTGGGGAACAAGTAATTGGGTACACAATGGCACGCGTTGAAACTGGTTTAAGTCATTATTCGATTTTTCATAGGGGAAAAAAGGGGCATACTGTTAGTATAGCAGTTAAACCTGAATATCGTCGAAAAGGAATAGCAAAAATGCTTTTAAAGCGGTCAATTGAAGCTATGGTAGAACATGGTGTTAATGAATTATTTTTAGAAGTAAGAGTGTCAAATGATGCCGCAGTTAATCTTTATAAAAATTTTGGGTATGAAATTTTAAAAGAAATAAGAAATTATTATAGGGATTATGAATCTGCATATCTAATGGCCAAAAAAGTACCAAAAGATAAATTGATTTGAAATCTGAATAAAGAAATTAATTTATCTCTTCAAAAGAAATCAGATTTAGTGAAAAGATTAAAGTTCACTACTTATTATTCTAATTATCGATAGTTCTCTAAAATGATATTCTAGAACTTATGGGTTTTTTTTAAGTTTGCTGAATTCTAAAATCATTATTTTAGTAATAAATCTCTTAGGTTCAATTAGAAGGGACCTAAATATAAAGCTTTAAAAAGAACGAAACGTTACCAAAGGTAAAATAAACTTATCAGTAATAAAAACTTTTTAAATTATGCTGATAATTTCTGTTGTTCAATTTAATAAAATATGGTGATCATAAGAATGAAGGATTATCTGTTAAAGGCTAGTAATGCCTTAACTCAGTTAAATAATACTGTTTCTATTAATGCCCGAAGTATGGCTGACGTAGTTTTAAAGATTTATACTGAGTTCGAAGAATATAGGTATATTGCTGAAACTATTCCTGATTTTATAATTCGTCCAGATAATACAAAATCAAATCTTAAAGCAAGTGGTGAGATCCGAGTAGCACAGTTATTAACCTCTATTCTGTGTGATCGAATAACAGAATTGTCTTTAAAGTTATGTGAATCTCTTGAATTCAGAGAGGAAGAAGTTGATGTCAAATTAGAAATCAGGGAGATAAAAGATCAAGTATTCCGATTAGGTGAAGTGATCCATGTCCAACAAAAACTAGCTGATGGTGCTCCTGTATCAACAGAGGCGATTCAAGATTTAAGTAAACGTTACGAAGCTAGAATAATTCAGCTAGAACAAGAACTCCTTAAAAAAGAGGGACGCGCGTTAACAATTACTGCATTAGATGCCGTTAAAAAGCCTAAAATATTTGGTAAAGAGAAATTCAAATCTTCACTAGGAGATCTTATTTTAAGTTTTGGAAAAAATCTTCGTGCTAGCTCTGGGGGGTATATATCTCTTGCAAATCTTTATGCTGCCCTTAAAGAGCAAGTTCCAGATATTAATTTTTCAACAAAGGATCTAGAAGAAGTTTGTAAGATTCTAGCTAAACAAGACCTAATTTCGGGTCTTACAAAAAGATCTGGGGTTAAAATAGTAGAATTTATACCTGTTAATTTAGGAGAAGATGCAAAGAAAATATTTTCTTTAGCATCAAAAAAAGGGTTTGTAACATATGAGGAGGTTATCTTGGGAACAAAATGGGATCAACAACGTGTTGATCGTGTCCTTGAAAGCCTTGTAAATCAGAAAATAGCTCGAAAAGTATCTAGTCTTGATTCTGGGGATCAGTATTTCTTCCCTGGATTGTATGGAGAAGATAATTGGTAGGTAATGAAAAATGACTGAAGTTGATACAGAAAGATTTGGTGGATTATTTCGTAAAATCGGGGATGCAGTTCATATTGGTACAAAAACGTTCAAAGGAAAGACAATTCTTGGCTCTCAATTTGGATCTGATGCTTTAATATGGAGGATAAAATCTGATGATGTAGAAAATTTTCGTAAAATAGACGGATTCATCGTAAAAGATCCAGAAAATGCTATCCTCCTTCAATCAGGGACTCTCGTAGGCGTTGCTGGAAGCGGAATATATGAACTTGATAAAGATGCAAAAAAACCTGGTAGTGAAATTATCTGGGTTACAAAACGAGAATTTGTTATTAAATGGGGTAGTCCTGGAGTTTATACAACTGATAATATTATGGTTGGATGTTTTGGCATCTCTCGTATGAGAGTAGTAAATCCTCGGAATTTTATTATGAATATTGTATCACATAAACAATATTATACTAGTGAAGAATTAAGAAACTGGGTTAAACAGACAATTACCTCTGCAGTTAAACATGTTATGTCACGTTATACCGTTCCTGAATTATTAAAGGAAAGAAGGACTTTAGCTATTCAAACGAAATCCGAACTAGCTCCTGAGACATCTAGATGGGGTTTAGAACTTGTAGGATTAGATATTGGGGGTTTTAAAGTACCAGATGAGTACCAAGCCCTACTTTCATATGAGATTGAAAAACAGGTTTTAGAAACCCAAAAAGAATTGGATGAAGCACGTAAAACCATGAATGAAGTTTCTGAACTGATAAAGAAGTATGAACATATGATAGAACAAGCTGATGAAATGTTCTTAACAGGAAAATTATCAGAAGAACGATACAAAGAACTAACAGATAAATATTCAAAAAAATTAGCTAAACTAAAGGCTCAATTTTAATAACCAGCCTTTACATTTTCCGAGTTTGGAGGGAACCTCCACAATCTGGACATGTAGTTACCCCTACAGCTTTGATTTCCTCATAACAATTAGCACAGATATTATTTCTGCATGATATGCACTGAAATCCAATTGCTGAATGATTAGCTAGATTACATATGCTACAATCGAACTTAAAACCAAACTTTTCAAGAATGATAGAAGTAGATGGAATGTCAATATACCCATTTATCTCTCCATAAATAATTAAATCCTCAATTTCTCTTATTATATTAGATTCTGAATCTTTAATCTCTCTAAAAATCTCTTGAAGGGGAACTTTCCTTGTTTTTTTATCTTCTATTAAAAATTTTAAATTGAAATTCAAACTAGGGGGCGAGTCAAGTTTTGAAAATTCATCTAAATACCATCCATTTTTCAGTGGTCCTTTTTTGCAAAAATAACACTGCTCAGCACTAACAAGGTTGAAAGAATGTGTATATGTTATTCTACAGTCAGGACAATTCCTAGGAAGGTCTATAATAAATGCAGCGATATTCCCACAAAATGGACATTCATGTTTACTATTTAAGGGTCTGCAATCAGAACATACAATCCTTCGGCAATTTTGACACTCATAATAAAGATTTGGATCTGAATAAGAAGAAGTATCAATTTGACAAAATACTTCAAACTTCTTCACACCTCGAATGAGAAATGGAGAGGAACTTTCACCAGCAATAATACGAAAACCAAGGACTAAGGATAAATTTATGATTACATTTAATAATAAATCAGTATCTAAATTAAGATTACGTGCAATTGATTCTACATCTATTCCTCTATCTAGCCAGATTTCTAATCGCGGAGAAATATAGACATTCTCTCTAATAATCCCATCTAAACTTTTATTTATTTTATTTAAAAATGAAATAAACTCTAAATATTCAATATTAAAGCGTTGTAACCAGAATTCAATCGGAATATGACGATAAATATAGATATCAAAGAGTATTTGCGAAACCATATGGCTTATTGAGTATATATGTTGTTGATCAGAAGAAAAAAGGAAAGGTATTCCTTTACAATTTTCTTTTAACATTTTTTGGCATTTTTCAATATCAATTCTAAATAACCTGCTAAGAGTCTTTAGAGATATTTCTGGTTCAAGAATAAAGGTAGTATTGAGAAAACGTTCGAAAAACTGGATATTTTTCTCAATTTGGTTTGGAGTCGAAAAATCTAAAAAAGTTAGATTATATATACGATTGTTTAATGGATCTATATATCCGTAAAAGGTTCCTTGTTGTGCCATTAAATCTAAAATGGCTTCTAAGTGTTCTTCGGACCAATTGATTTGTTTTAAAAGAAATTTGAGGTCTATACTTCCTGTTTTTCCTAGTATATTCTGCAGAAAAATCATAGCTCCATTTGGTGTAAAAAAATATCTTCGAATCCGGTCAAAGAATCCATCATATTTCTGAAGTGATTGAAACATCACAATCTCTAGGATCTCTCCAGGTAAATTGGTTGCATCAATCAAATCACAAATGTCTACATTTCCTTTTTGGGTTAAATTATGTTCAATTAATTCATTAATGTAAGAAAGCGGAATGTAAAAATCATCATCTGGTGTTAAAATTCCATTCAACACTTTTTCACTAATGCTTTTTCTTATAAAGAGAGCGATTTTTTGAAGGTCTTCTGAGCTATCAAAAGATTGAAGAGACACAGGTTCTGTCAGTTTCTGAGCGAAATCTAGCCATTTATCCTCTTTTTTTCGAAACATATTATTCATCCAATAAGCTCGAGAACATCTTCAAGCAAATCGTCATCTATAATCATTTATATTTTGTTAATTAAATTCTAAATTATTCTGGATCAATTTTTTTGAATGAAGTTTTTATTTGAAATCTTTTATAAAACTGTAATACATTTTCAAGAATATCTTAGGTTTTGAAATATGAGTCATTCAGAATTTAGATGTATAAATTGTGGATATATTCCACATGAGTCTCCTGTATCAGGGAATTGGTATTGTCCCAAATGTGGAAAGCGATCAACGATAAAAATTGAACAGCCTCTCCACGTTCGAAGTTATTTACGGCATAAAAGTGTTCATCAACGAAGTAAAGATGAAATATATAATGATATTTATAAAAAACTTACTCTAGAAGAAAAACAAGAATTGGGTTATAAAGAACCTTATATAAATCCAGTTCTATCTTCAGTAGAACCCAAAAAGAGGGAAACAATTCGTCTTTTCTTACCCTCTGATAATTAATTATTTTTTTTCTCAAATATAACTTTAATTCTTTTGTCTTTTTCACCATATAAGGGTGAAAAAGTTATTCGATCCCCATTCGAGAGAATATCCTTTATTATATCTCCCTCATTCAGATGTTTATTTCCTCTAAATGCTAAGAATTCATCTTCATATTTATTATTTACTTCCTGAACAATTTCTCTGAATCTATTATCTGGATTTACATGGATCATTGATATTTGATCTGAATTTATTCCCCTATTTCCACAAACAAAACAATCGGGATCTGCTAATAGTTTAAAAGTGGAAAAAGTGCCTGTAAGTCCTGAATAAATAGTTAAAGAAGGAATCTGGAACCTCTCCGATTTTCGTAATCTTCTCAAGATTTTTTGATCTTTTCTTTTAAGAGAAGACCTTTTTTCAAAAAAAAGTGTGTTAATTATCAATTGAGATTGAATACCACTAATTACTGAATTGACAGTTATTATACTTGGAATATGAGTAAGTATGAGTTGTTTTAATTCTTTGATATCATAACTAGGAAATTTGTGATTTTTTGTGCAATTATTTGCAATTTTCTGAAGAAATTTCATATCTTTATTAGAATTTTCTCTGGGCTCTCGATTATATCTTGTATAAAAGGAATAAAGAGCCTTCCAAGCACAATGTTCACGAATTCTCGGAGTTCCAACCAATGTACATGGAGCTGTCCAAATATTTGTTTCATCTGGTGGGGGAGGATTGTCACATGCTAAACAAGATGAAAAATTCTTCTGAATATATTGAACTTGTCCAATGTATCCATCAGTAGCAGAATCAATATATGGTTTAGATAATTCAATTGCTAATGAATTAATATATTGACGAGCTAAAAAATTATCCACGCATCCAGCAATAATGTCAACTTCTTCAAAAATTTCAGTAGGGATGTCTTGGATTTTAATTGAAAATGCTTCAACATTTACTTGTTTATTGAACATCGTACTAATTCTATCTTTCGCAACTTCTGCTTTACTCTTTCCAATATCTGTTTCTCGAAAGAGCATTTGACGATTTAGATTTGAATATTCAATTGTATCAACATCAACCAAAATTAATTTTCCAACGCCTAGGAGTGACAGATTTTTTATAACCTCACTTCCAGTGCCACCTATGCCCACAACAAGAACTGAACTATTCTGGATTAATTTTTGATCCCATAAAACTAATCGTTCTTGTCTATCATACCGCAAGTTATATTGATCTTCTTGTGACATTGAAATAATCCTTTTAAATAAAAAGAAAAGGTATTATCCACCCTTAATCTGATCAGGGACAATCATAAGCATTGCATTTTCTTCAATGTTGTAACTTGATAAGCTATTTGATGGATTCATGCGTCTACCTTTGTATAATAGAGCAATTGGCACTACTTCAGGAATATTGAACGCATCACGAGCTGCTCCAATAGCTTGAAAAACGCTCCCATTCATATTGATATATTTTTCACGAACGTTTTGATCTGGAGGGAGCTGAGGATCTTTAAAACGTACTTTCACCATTTTTTCTATACTTGAATCGGAGGGACCTTTTCTGACTGAATTATCCCATATAACATCTTTTTTAGACAATATTATCACCTTTTATTAAATTAGACATATAGTAAACGTTCAATTTCGGATAGAGTTGTTAAAAGATCAATTCTACCTTTTGCATAATCCTCTAAAGGACCTTTAATGAGCGGATATGTGTTTAGTAGTTCACTTTCGAGCCCTATCGGATAGTTCTTTTTTCTTTTGATAATTAAATTAATGATTTCCCCATCTTGTGCATAGAATTTTACAATAATATCTTTTGTACTAACCGTTGAATCATAGTTTGTAAGGATTTTTTTGATAAGTGGGTCTTTTTCATATTCAACTGTTGAAAATTCAGGTTTTTTTATGCTTACATCAACCTCCCCTAAGGCTTTTGGAATTTTATCCTCCGCAAGCTTGTAGATTTCTTCTAATACGTTGAGAATGCTTGAAGAATTAGGAGTCCAAGATTTCATCGACGGTAAATCGTTGAGTTCACAATCTAGAATTTCTCGAAGTTGACTGGGTCCATCGATATATGGACGAGCAGGCAGATCATCTAAAACTACGAGCAATGGAAATGCATAGGCCCCTACTTGCATTTTGATTCTGATTTTTCCAATCTCATCCCCAATATATTCACCAGGAAAGTTTTCTAATACTTTTTGCCCTTCTTGGTAAATCAAATAGTAAGATTCAGCTTTTAATTCATCATCGACAATCGATTCATTTTCAGCTGTGAAAGAGGACCGTTTTATGTAATTTGTAAGATCACAATAATCACACTTCACAGGAAATTGAAAAATGGGTTTTTGAGAGAGAGGAGCACCACAACCATTACACTGCGCAATATTACTCTGAATTTCGAAATCCATACATTCTCACCAAAGATAATTTTATGTGTTTTTTACGGAAGCTAATTTTAAATCTTAATTAATTATGACTAAGATATTGTTTTATTTAACTTACAGATTATAGATAGGGTTGAAGGATTTATTAATTAATTCATCTCGGATGAATACGATTCTTTGTATGATGACTTAGAATACAGACCTTAAAAAGATAGCTCATTCTGGTGCAATTCAACCATAAATAAGGCAACCTTTTAAATATTGAGGACTGAATGAGTGTTTTAAGAGATCCATTATATCGAACTCTAAGTTATTACCGAAGTGAGATAGCTATGCAAGACCTGCATTCAAGAAGGTTAAGAGAAGAATTTAAGAGAATGTTAAAGATATTTCCACCAAAATCCAGTCATATTAAATGGAAAATAATCGATAATGACCTTCATCATTATCGTGCGACTATTTTTGGTAAAACTGGGACACCATTTGAAGGTGGAAAATGGGATATTACAGTAGATTTACCACCCGAGTATCCGTTCAAACCTCCCATTGTTAACTTTATAACACCTATCTGGCATCCGAATATTGCTGTTGGAAAAACAAAATGGACTTGGGGATCTAATGTATGTTTAAGCTTGGTGAATTGGAATAATTTGGGGAAACCAGGCGGCTGGAAAGAAACGATTACTTTACCCAGTGTATTTGAACATATTGAAATGATGTTGGATATATATGAAAGTGTTGATAATGCTGACTTTCCTGAGTATCTTGTTGATCCAGAGGATCCATTTAATCCAGAAGCAGGAAAAGAGATGAAAGAAAACTTTCGGGCTTACTGGGAAAAAGCTTCCGATTGGACAAAGAAGCATAGCTGAACTAGAGGAAATTCGAATGCCTTTAGAATCTAGCAACGAAAAAAATAATCAAAAAAATCATCTAAATGAGGTTAAGAAACCTTCATCAAAGAACAAAGACAAGAAAAAGATTGTTAAATTAGATATTAAAGTAAAATCGGTTTCGATCTACTGGAAACACATTCAAAAGATGACCGATTTTTCCGTACGATCTATACCTAACGAAGCTATCGGTCTTCTCGGAGGGAGAGAAATTAGGAAAGGTGAACTTTTGGTAGAAAAAGTAATTCATATATCCACTGGCGACGAAGTCTCAGTATCTTTTTCAGATGATGATTTCAAGTCTTTTGAGGATCTTCTTAATGAAAATAATCATTGCATTGGATGGTGGCATTCTCATCCAGGATATGGATTGTTTCTTTCTCCAACTGATTTAACAACTCATATTTATTCCTTTCAAGTTCATAATCCACTATCTGTGGCACTAGTTTTAGATCCAACAAGAATTAATAATCAATGTGCTGATTTTACATGTTATCAAGTAAAAGGAGAAAATGGGATTTCACCCTTTATTTATAACGAAATAGCTAGCTATATCATAAAATCAAAAGACTAATTTAGGTTAAATATAAGTTGTTTCGAGATATTAATTGTTTTTCAAAGGAATAATAAAAAATGGTGTCCACATCATTATCTTTTAGTTTTTATAAGCGTATTAGTGGTCAAATAGCTCATTTTTTCCTTCAAAGCGGTTCAGCAACTGATTATACAATAATTGACTATTTTTTTGTTTTTTTAGGTCCAGCTGCAGTACTTTTCTTTACGTTCTACCTTTGGTGGTCAGGAAAAAGGAAGAATCGCAAGATTATGAGGATAACACAGGAGTCTTTAATCCAAGTATTCTCAAAAGAGTTCGAAGATCTCATTATGGAGCAGATGAGTTCAAATGGGGGCCTTTTATTTCCTAAATACAAAAAATCTGCTGTAATTCCCTTTAAGGACTTTCGTGTTGTATTTGCTCTCGAAGAACGTCATTTAATGCTATCTGTTATTATTTCTTGGTTTTCAGGAGCTAAAGATTATATTGCATTAGAAGCTAATCCTAAACGTGGAAAAACATCAACCAAAATTCAAATAATTCCTAAGAAAGAAGAAGGACAAATTAAGAAACACCAAGATTTGCTATTTACTCTCGATGAAATAGAATTAGGGGTGAGACAGCTTGATGAGACATATATTTGGAAAGCATCATCAAGCCGATCAGGATTGTATTTTCTTTCAGATAAAACTCTCCTGAAAAATATACATAAATTGCGAAACAATCTTGTTCGAATTTCTATAGATTCCTCAGATGATCCTTCTATTCGAATATACGTCAAGATAAATAAGGATTTAGACCTTGAACAGTTATACATAACATTTATGGCTTTGTGTGAGAGGGTTGACCAAGTATTTGATAAAACTGTAATGAAAAAAACTCGAAATTAGATCAGAAGAGAAAATTTTAAATTCTATAGGGTTTCTAATTTTTCAGTTACACGTTGTCGAAGCCACTCAAGTCCTTCTTCAACATTGAATCCAGTTTTCGCTGAAGTTGGTACAATTGCATAAGAATGTGTGGTAACTTTGTGGAGATTGAGAGCTCGAGCTACTTCTCCTGCAGAACCAGCATTTTCTAAATCTTGTTTATTTGCTAAAACCAATATAGGAATATTTTGAACGCGATCATTGTTAAGAACATACTTCCATAATTCCTTTCTTGCTTCTTCATATCGTGCTTTATCAGCTGAATCAATCACATACACTATTCCCATGGAACCTGCCATGTAACTTTCCCACAATGATTCACGGAATGCTTCTTGCCCTCCAATGTCCCACGAAATAAACCTTACATTTCCCGAGCTGAATTCATCAACATTCATTCCGAGAGTTCTAAATGTGCTACTGTCAAATTCACCCGATGTAATTCTTTTAACAATCGTTGTTTTACCTGCGTGATCTAGCCCTAACCATGCAATTTTGACTGTTAGACGTTCTTTGGCAAATTTTGCTCTAAGTTTGGTTAAAAAGCTCATTTTTGGGCACCTATTTGTTCTTCCGTGTTATTATAATGCGAAATCTTTCACTCATCCACTGCCAGGGTTCATCAACTCCTTCTCCTGTAAGTGCTGAGCAAGGATATACTGCAAATGTCCTTGGTCGCATACTAATTTCTCTTTCTAACCCTAATGATTCAATTATCTTCTCTAAAGGCATTGCTTCAGCTAAATCTTGTTTATTAGCTAGGAAAAGAAAAGCTGAGTCTTCTGGGGCCCATTTAATTACTTGTTGCAACCATTTCCCTGCTTCTTCAACTTTTGATTTATCTGCTGAATCAAAAACAAACACAATTCCTACTGACTTGGTTACGAAAGGTTCCCATAAACTAGTTGGATATGTAACCTGACCCCCCAGATCAGCAGCCATGACCTCAATATCTCCAATTTTTAGTGTTTCAATATTCATACCCATCGTAGGAACAGTTTCTAGGTTATCTTGTCCTTTCAATCTTCTTACTAATGTTGTTTTCCCTGCATTAGCTAATCCAACGAAGGTCATCTGATTTTCTATTTCACGACCGAATATTTTTGTTGGCATACAAAATCTCCTTTTTTAATCAAAATAATAAATTAATCGATGAATTATTAAAGTAATTAGGTGCTTTACATTGTAAATTTTAAGTGAAATAGGTCGTTTTCTTGATTTTTTCTTCAATGATTAATGAATTAATCATTAAATAAAGTAAGAGTTTTGACTTAGTTTGTAATTAAGAAATTAAGTCCATCATTAAAAACTGTTTGTTTTAAAACTAGAAATTCTCTCCTTATTTTTTATACCTCTCGGGTAAAAATCGGTTGTTTTGAGACTAATTTTGGGAAGACTCTTGCAATAATCGGTTTATCCTTTACTTGTTCTTTAATTAGCACTTCTAATGCCTTTAATGAAAGTGTTTCTTGTTTTTTCTTTTGACGAGATCTAACATTAACAGTTTTATCTTCAAATTCCTTTTTTCCAATAACAATTACATAAGGGGTCCAAAGCTTTTCTGCTGCTCTAATTTTTTTACTTAAAGAAAGATCTCTATCATCTATTTCAATACGAATCCCTCGACTTTCAAGATACTCTGAGATCTCTAATGCATAAGAAGTAAGATCATCAGTCACAGGAATGATTCTAACTTGAATAGGTGCTAGCCACAAAGGAAATTGTGGTTTTTGGCCTTTTTCTATTCGTTTAATTTGTTCTTCAAGAATAGCATAAATAACTCGTTCTGTTGAACCAGATAATGAACAATGGAGTAGTAGAGGATAACTATCCTGCCCCTGATCATTTATATATTTGATATTGAACCTTTCAGCATTTTCAACATCGATCTGAACTGTTGATAATGCTGCTGCCTTTTTTTGTGCATCTACAACATTAAATTCAAACTTTAGAATAAAATAAGCATACCTAATGTTAAATAGCTCAAGTAATACTGGTTTATTCAGGCTTTGAACCATTGCCTTAATCCAATCATGGTTTTCTTCATAGAAATCGTAAGTCATACGAAAGGCAGTCTCAAAAGTAATATCAATGTCTTTCATATACTTAAAAGCCATTTTAAATTGTGTCTCGAATTCAGCTTTTGCCATGTCAATGTCTAAAGCGACCGTATGAAGATCAGGCATCGTGAAGGCCCGAAGACGGCGAATTCCCGCTAATTCTCCACGTTGTTCTCGTCTGAAAGATTGTGCAAGTTCAAAAATTTTAACAGGAAGCTGACGATAACTTATCAGAGCATCTGACAAAGTTAAGAATTGACCAAAACAAGCAGCAAAACGTAGGAAGTAATCTTTATCACCAGATTTAACTACATATTGACGTGCAGGGAATCTTTCTAAATATTTTTTAAGAGAAGGATGTTCATAAGAGTACATTAAAGGTGTTTCAACAATCATAGCTCCATATTGAGCTGCTATCTTCAAAACTTGGTCTTCTATCAATCTTTTTACAACAAATCCTCTTGGAAGAATTCGAAAGTTTCCCGAATCACTTCCTGATTCATAATCGATTAATTCAAGTTTCTTCATCAGGTCCACATGTTTTGGAGGAGTACTTATTGACCTATCTTTAGCAGTTTCATATTTCACAAAAACATCAAGTTCTTTATGTTGGTTATAATTAAAATCTCTGAAATTTACTTTTTCCCCAAATTCAGTAAGTATAAAAAATTCTGATTTTGTTTGATCTTCAGCTTCCAAAGCTTTGGTAACTTCAATTGAAGATTTAATATCTATATCGCCCAAAATCTCTTTTGAACGTTCTGCAAGGGCGTGTCCTTTGCAATTTATTGAAAAACTTTTATAGTAACCAAATGGAGCACGAATAATGTTCAGTTTTCGGTTTTTTATTTTTATATTTGTAGTTAGTTCCCTTAACATCTCCAAAGCTTCTGATGACCTGGCTGGATTAGTTTTAGTTAGATGCACCCAAGGATAAATAATAACATTAGTTTCTTTTATATCGTTTAACGCATGTATGATCTCATCTGAACCTTGTAGAATTACTTTATCTCTATTTTTAGTGTCTTCAACTTCAACTGATATAAAGACAATTAAAACAGAACTCTCTGTACTGTATTCGCCTAAAACTTCATCTAATGGTTCAGGATCTTTGATAGCTTTTTCATTTATTTTCCAAGCAAAACCATGTGAATGGATAAGTAAAAGTTGCATAAGATCAACCCTAAATGGATTTATGAGGTATTTATAGTCATTTTATACTTATTTGTCAAATATTCAAAAGCTCTTGTCTCGTAAGATTACTAAGTTTCCCTCACAGAAAATTTTCAACAAAAAAGTTAACAGAAGAATCTGGGATTCCCAGTTCAAGAAATGTTGCCCATGCCCGAGTCTTATCATATTGTTCAGAAAGTGTTCGTTCTGTCATAAATTCATAATATTCATGTGGAAAAACAACCCATTCAGTGGATTCCTCTACAAAATAGTCTGGTTTTATCTTGGACCAAGGTTTATATAAAAGAGTGGCAATTCTTATTTCTTTTGGGCTTTTAAGCTTTAAATATTCCAATGCAATTTCAAGACTTTCACCTGTATCTGCTAAATCATCAACCAATAAGATTTTTTTATTATAAATATCAACACCAACATCTTGTGCTATTACAGGGCGAGTATGTGTTTCTGCTATTGCAGTATAAAATCTAATCTGCATTGTTGCTAGAATTGAAGTGCCTGTTTTTTTCTGGAGAGGAACCTCTGCTTCGAACATATCACTTAGTAATCTAGCTGGTATCCATCCCCCTCTACTAATACCAATGATTATTTCTGGGTTGTATCCATCTTTTTTTATCAAATGAAAACACGTTCTTGCTAGTCTATCTATATCTTGCCACTTTAATACTTTAAATTTCATCATGAGTTAAACCAGTGGTATATCTTAATTAATTTTGAAATACATTTACTTATTTAATTGAATTTAAAATTGTGTTACATGATAAATTTCCACCTGAAAGTCCTGGAGTGGGTTAATTATAGCTTTATATATTTTGAAAAAAATACAAACATATTCAGTGCTAATTTTTGAAGGAGAATTGAAGTCCAAGATTGAGTTATATTCATTGGGACAAAAACTCAAGGAATTAAGCGACAATAACTCTCTTGTTGCAATCCAAATGCTGGATTCTTTAAATATTTGGAGCTTGGCGCACATTGAGTCAGCAGTTTGGCATTCGATAAATGCGCTTAAAAATAATCATCTAATTTCTAATACATTGGCAATTGAGTTATTATTATACCTCGCTGGTGAGAGGCAAATAAGTAAAGCTATTGAGGAGTATGGACTGAAGGAAGGTACAAGAAAAGTACTAGGAATTATAATAGGTTCAAATCATCATAATATCCATTTAGCTTTTAATGAATTATTATCTTTATATAGTCTAGAATTAAATAAAAAAATCCTTAATCCCACAGCAGAAAAATATGAATACTTTTCAAAGAAATTCATCCAAGAAGGTTATATTAAGGATAATTTATCTTATCAGGGAATTGAAACTGTGTTATTGCAAAGAATAGCACTGTTAGCACTGGGATAAAGCCTTTTTATACTAGATTCTTCTCAGATAATCTGAAGTCTTGATTTCTGTTTTTGGCTTCATCACACTTATTCCAGATAAATCTCGAATGATTTCTATTCGGATTTCATAATCGGGGTCGGTAAGTTTAACAGTTCCCCATGTTATTTTATCAGCAACAGCTGAAATAACTTCCTTTGATCTAAGATTAGTTTGTCGCTTACGTAATACGATTGCCCAAGTATTTTCTCTTGTAACTTTCTTTTGGACTAATTCATAAGCATGATTAGTGATCTGTAAGATATCAGTCTTAAATAAATGTTCTAACGGAGTTATTCTTAAACAGGCAATGAGTGGACCATTTTCTTCAATATATTCACGGATTTTTAAAACTACCTGAAATGGATGGATTTCCTCATCTTGAAGCGTGAGTAGCGATAAACCTGGTACACGTGATTTTAGAGGTTTTGTTTTATAATCTAAGACATCAGTAATCACATAATAGAGTTCCGAGAGCGCATCACGTTCTTGGTTTCTTTGTGAGCTAATTAAAAAGCTCATATTCGACACCACCCTAGGTTATTCACGAATTAACCAAGCAGAAGATATAAGATCTGTGGATCCACATTTTGGGCATGAAGGTTTGGTAATATAGATACCGTCTTCCTCTAATGTTATAAATTCAGCTTTCTGGAATCTATTTTCACAATTTTTATTCTGACAAATATAAACATCAGGTTTTTCTACCATTTTTCCACCAACAATATTTAGATTTGTTTATGACCAAATTCGAGAATATCTGTGATGTTAGCAACTCCTTTAGGTAAATTAAATATTTGATTATCCCAATCAGCAAGAATAAGACGCCTCCAAGAGGCGAATTGAAGCTGGGAAAGTACTTTATCTTCTGATTGCCGTAGATTTTGAGCTATATCTTTGAGATTGCCTGTTGAATGTTTAACTGCAAGAAGAACATCATAGTATTGTTTTATTGCATTTAAGACTATCATTCCTAGAGCACGTTCAATATTTTCTCCAGATTTCGCAGAAGTTCCAATTACTGTAATTTTATCGGAATTTTTACCTAAAACAGCATTAGCTACTTCATCGGGAGTCTTAGCACCAATTATATCTTGTTTGTTTGCACATAAAATTATAGGAACACTTGGAAGGATTTGATTTACCTCTAGTAATAATTTACTTGCCTCTTCAAAGGAGGCCACATTTACTGAATCGACTACAAATAAAACTCCATCTGCCCCCTTACTCAAGATCTTTCGAATTACTTCAAAACGCTGTAGTCCTGGTGTCCCAAATAAAAAGACTTTTACACCATAAATTTCGGTTTTACAGTGATCTAATGCAACAGTTGTACCACCATAATCAATAGAAATAGCTGATCCACCGCAAATCTGGTGTACTGTTGTTGATTTTCCACTGTTATAAGGACCTAATAGAACTATCTTCATTTTTCAGGGCCACGCAAATTTGACTGCATACGGAGATTTTTATATTCTAAGATCGTTACTCTCTATAGCTAAGCAAGATTATTCATAGGGATTAAAGTAAATTAAATATACCTTTCCGATCAAAGACAAAAAGGAAGTCTTTGCTAAGCTTTGCCTATTGACTAGTATTTCAATTACTTATAAAGATTCGCTTTCTTTCTTTATTTGCTTCCTTAATTCTTATTGTACCAAGTTTTAAAGGATTTAAGTTTCAAGTTTAGGATTTTGTATTTTAAAAATTCTGTTTAAAAATATTTTAAGGAATAAAACGTTATATTTTGGCAATACTTTTTGGAATCTGTTTTAATAAGATGGAAAAATCTTCCTTTAGGGGAATTAAACTTATTTTTAATAAAATTCTACAAAAAGATTTTAGTAAAAATAAAGTATTCGAGAAAACACAAAAGGTACATTCTAAAGTCGTCCATTATAGGCTCTTTTAATCTGAATGAGAAAATTTTCTTTTAAGAGGACAAGTATAAGATGAAAGTTCTTTATCGAAATATATGGGCTTCTAGAGATGCACGCACACTGATTCTGTCCAGTTTAATACTTACAATGTGTGTATTATTTGAATTTTCATTTCTTTTTTTTCCAGATATTCTTGAAAATACGATTTTCCAATTTATAATGGTGGAAATAATCCTTTTCGAAGGAAATTTTCAGCCATTGCTTGTTCTTCTTCATTTAGCTATTTGGGGAATAATGTTCTTCTCTACTCTTCTGGTCTATACAAGTGTTAAAGAATATAGTGGGCGAAGAACAGGACTTTTAGAAATTGGGGCTATTCTAATAGCATTTTTAGTAACTTCGATTCTGATCTATGATCAATGGTTTACATTATTCCTGCTTTGTCTAAATGGTTTAATTCTTTTGTATTTATACATATTAATGCAGAATGAGTAGTATTTGCCAAATTCTCAATAATTCAAGGGCAAAATTAAGAAATCTTTTATCTTTAAATCATGAATAATGTAGATTCATCTTTTTCAGGTTTTGTGGTTAACAATCTTAATTTAAAAATTAGATATACGGACTAAATTAAGTATAAATTTCTTTAAATTTAAGAATTTCCCTCAAAACACTCAGTCTGGGACGGTATCATCAAAATCAGATTAGTAATACTCATCATTGTGTTTTAAGGGTTCTTCTTGTGTGAGAAGGAGTTCTCGAAGGTTTGAATATATTATTTGGCTTTTAGGATTCTTTAAATATTCTTTACATTTTTTTAATGTTCCAGAAACATAATCTGAGAATGCATAAAGGTAACGATTATTATAATTGTGGATATAACAAAGTCCTACACGAACATGAGGTATACAATTATGAGATGATCGAAAGATTCCAGTTTGAAGGTCAAAATCATAATACGATAGATAAAGTCCTACTCTAGCTGCGCCATAAACTCCATAAAGTTTCCGAATTTCTGAGGAAACTGCTTTCCATGCGTCCCGTTCATTCATAAGGCTGGAACTAATGAATCTGATAACAATGTAACGGGTACGTTCTTTTATCACGATTTATTCTTCCTCGTTTTGATCAATATTAAAACGAAAAACACCTGGCATGATGTAATTTGAATCAATTTTTTTTAGATTGTGCTCTAAAAGCGTGTTTGGTATAGTACTTATGCCATCTAAAGCTTTCTGAGAGTCTAGACAAAGAATATGCCCCAAAGCGGCTAATTCAAGTGGATTTCGTTGATCAGTTGGTTTAGAACCTGATGAATTAAATATAATAGGTATACCTTTTTTAACAGCTCTACTGAGCGCAAATCTTGTTTCGCGTATTATAGGGATATGAATTCTTTCAGATGAGGCATATAAAGTTGATAGTGGTACTTCTAAAAATTTATTGAATTTTTGCATTAAATTTCCAACAGAAAGTGAAAAAAGTTTATTAAATTGAAGAACTGGAAATTTTAATATATCAATACGATTGTCTTGAGCTGCCCAAGCTGCAATATCTGGAGTTGTACATTCAATACCAATAATAGGATATTTCCTTCTATTTTGCCTTAATAAATGGACAATATCCTCTTTATTTTCTTTTCTTGTGTCTAGATCAAGTCTTGGATAAATTAAAAAGTTCTTAGTTTGGTAATTTTTTTTGATTTGATCAAATAGAGAAGTGGGTAAATTACTTAACCAAATCACTGAAAAATTAAATGCTCTAACCAATTTCACACAAGTAAGTAGTTCAGTTTCTGATGTATATTGGTTTGGATTTAAAGTGTCAACGAATACGCGAACCATTTTATACACTTTAATTAATGATCTTTCAGGGATCTTTTAAAAAAATTGACAACTATTTTTAATTATATTTTTTAATTAAATGCTTTTACCTAAGTAATAGCTCGATAAAGAGTTATTTCTATAATCAACGATCATAAGATGGTCTTAAATGTTCTGATCCTTTTCCTCTTCGCCTTAAACCTCGAGATTTTTTACCTGCAGAGGTTTTCCCTCGAAACACTCGCCCTTTATGACTCGAATTGCATATCCAATTGATTTTAGAATCTGAAATTATTTCTGGAGCATTCGGATCTACCATTATTACTTCAAACCATCGTGAAAGACCATCTTCATGTACTGGATAGCTGTTTAAAACTCTTAGATTTCTAAAACGACGTGCAGCTCTTTCTTCAGCAATCCATTGTCTTGATTTTTTTGGAGTAAGGCGCTTAACACCCATTCGCTTTGAACGTCTTCCCATTACAGGACGTTGTTTTCTTCTTCCACCTCTTGGAACTCGAGTACGAACCAAGATGAAACCTTTTTTCCGACGATATCCTAATGCACGAGCACGATCAACTCGTGTTGGGTGGTCAATTCTAACCAGACTTGGTTCCCTACGCCATTCGATTAGTCTTGCTATTCGTAATTGTTTAAAATCTTCTTTTTGTTCTTTCCAAAATTTTGACACATATTTATAAGCATTCATTGAAAATCCTCCTTTAGGTTCTGCGAAAATGAGATTTGTGTTCTCTCCGCAACATTCCAAAGTGGAGATACTTTAATCTGGCGTTGTTTTGTAGTGTTTTAAACGCTTACTAAGTTTAATTAAAATTTATTATTTAATGATGGATAATGAATATATTTTGAATAAATACGAACAGATTTCTTTCAAGCTTTAAAAAGATTAAATAACGTAGAAATATAAATGATTTAAGTTCTTTCTCGAAATCAGATAATTACAATATAAATAACTGTTAAAAAGATCTGCTCTTATAGGAGATATTAAAATGAAGATATTAATAGCAGATGAAATCGCTAACTCTGCAGTAAAACTTCTTAAAGCTGATTATGACGTAGTAGTCCATCATTATTCTCCAAATGAATTAATAGATGAAATTTCTAAATTTCATGCACTAATTGTACGAAGCGCAACTAAAGTACCTCGGTTAGTAATTGAAAAAGGAACTAACCTAAAAGCTATAGGAAGAGCTGGTGTAGGAATAGACAATATTGATGTTGTAGCTGCTACAGAAAGGAAAATTGCTGTAGTTAATTCACCTCACGCCTCAACGATTTCTGTTGCTGAAATGTCCCTTGGTTTTATGCTTGCATTAAGTCGTAAATTAGTTGATGCTAATTATCAAACAAAGCTTGGAAGATGGCCAAAAAATGCTTTAATGGGCACAGAATTATATGCAAAAACATTAGGATTTATAGGCTGTGGTAGGATTGGAGCTGAAGTTGCAAAACGGGCACAAGCTTTTGGGATGAGATGTATTGCCTATGATCCTTATCTCCCTAAAGAAATAGCTAAATCAATTAATGTTGAACTTTTTAATGACCTCAATTATGTTCTTGCAACTTCTGACTTTGTTTCAATCCATGCTCTATTGACTGATGAAACATACGGAATGATTGGTGAAAAAGAATTATCTATTATGAAATCCTCCTCTTTTATCATAAATTGCGCTCGTGGAGGTATAATTGACGAAAAAGCTTTATATGAAGCTTTAATTGAGCGAAGAATAAAAGGAGTAGCTTTGGACGTATTTGAAATTGAACCTGCCAAAGAAAATAAATTATTTGAGTTAGAAAATGTTTATGTATCTCCTCACATTGCTGCTTCAACCATAGAGGCTCAAGAAAGAGCTGGTGAAATTATTGCTGAACAGATAAGATTTGTTCTACAAGGAAATCGTCCTGTATTTTGTGTTAATAATGAAATATTTGATTAAATAATAATTGGAAGGATTTAAATGGGAAGATCTCCTAAAAAAAAGGATTTCATAGAGAAAACGAATGAAAAAGATGACCTGGAGTTTGAAACTCTATCATTTGAACAAAAAATTCCTCTTGAAAAACTCAAGGAGCATTTTCCTGCTCTTTATCAAGAAATCAATAAAGAAGTAATGAAAATAAAGATTGATGAACAAAGTGTTGAAACTAATGGCTTCAAAACTCAAAATGATTCAACATTTGATCCTTTTACTAATTACGAACCAGATATATTTGATTATTTGGCCAGAGCAAAAACAGAAGCTGAAGGAAACGAGTTAGTTGACTTTCTAGAAAACCAAAAGAAAATTACTTCTCAAATTGCTACCGAAATAAGGGAAAAAATAAAAAAAGATGGAATTAGAAGCTTTGGACCTTTGAGAGGACCTAATTATTATTTTCAGAAAGCAGGGGAAATATCTACCAAACATGTAATTAAAAAAAGATACTCTTTATCTAGAGACTTAGAAGAATTTGATTGAATTTTTTTTATTATACTGCTGCAACAATACGAATTACGTCTCCAAATTTAATCACAGATTTATCAGATAATTTTCTGTTTGTTTTAGCGTCGACTCCGTAAATGAAGTTTTTGAACAAGTCTTGATGAATAATACCAGCAAGTTCCTTAACAGTCGTACCCTCTTTTACTAAAAAAACTTCCGGAAGGATACGGCCATCTTGATCACTATAATGCGTGCTATCTGCCACAGGATAGACTGGGATTAATTTTAAAACATCAAAAACAGCCCTGTTAAGAGTCTCAAAAACACCTGTTGTTTTATAAGGAAGTAATATTTCTTTCTCAATCTTTAATATAATCTGCTGTTCTTTAGTAGATAATTCATCAATAATTTCTAATTTTCCACTTTCAGAGATGTAATTTATCTTTCTTTGCGTATTTAAATTCTTTAAAACTAGATCAGTTAGTGCAGTAGTTGGAATAACAAAATTTCCAAACATATTTTGCAGATTTTCAAGATGAGACTTGGAAGTTGGTTTATCTATTTTATTTGCTGCAATAAGTATTGGTTTTCCAATTTTTTGAACAGAATTACAAAGTTTAAGAATTTCTTCATCGGTCCAATTCTGAACGTTCTTTAAGTCTAAATTTGATTCATTAACTGCGTGTAAAATGTCCGATTTGGTAATTTTTAACCCCGTGAATTTTTCAGTGATAAAATCTATTATATTCTTTTGTTCAGTTTGAGCCTTTCTAATAGCCCGATTCCAATCTTTTTTGAGTATTCCGTTCATCCATTGGGTGATTTCATCTTCCAAAAAAGAAATATCAATCATTGGATCGTGACTTCCTGGTTCTACATTTTCTCCTTCTTCATTAAGAGAACCTGAAGCATCTACTACATGAATTAGGATATCAGCTTGAGCAAGATCTGCAAGAAACTGATTACCCATCCCCCTTCCTTTATAAGCACCTGGAACTAATCCTGCTACGTCAATAAGTTTTATTGGAATTTTTCGAATTCTGTCGATACATTCAGAATTTCTAGGTTGACAAGTAACATTTAATTCATTACATACACAGGGTGTTGTGACAAAACCAACTCCTTGGTTTGGATCAATCGTCGTAAAGGGGTAATCTCCTGTTTTTGCTGATGTCCCACATAATGCATTTAAAAAAGTCGTTTTTCCACTAGACGGTTTTCCTACTATCCCTATTAAGACACCCATTAGAATTAGTTCTCCTTTTACTTTTTTTTTTCTAAATTATTTTGAAGCTAATATTTTACTTTTTAAATACCCTTTATTCGATACAATTTAACTCAATGTAAAAAATAAAAAAATTATACTGAATTCACTTTACATTGATAGATACGTATAATTGTACGTTAAGGTTTATATTTATTCTCTCATAACGGAAATTGTGAAAAGTTCTCAAGAAATACCATCTGAAATAGCTCTCATCTTAAATCGATTAACCGATAAGTGGAAAAAAACATTATTGAATAAGAATCGAGAATATTTCAAGAATGAAATAAAAAATGATTTACTTTCGTGGTATAAATTCCTAAATTACCTAATTTTTAATCATGATTCTTTACCACAAGAGATATGGGCAGCATTAATCAAAACTGCGTGGTTGTTTGCTGATATTGAATTTTTCAAAGAATATGGGCAAAAAATTAATACAGAATTAACTGATTCAATATCCTTAATTTATTATGGGATTTCACAAACTGAATTTTTCAATTTCCAAGATGGGTTTACGTTAATTGAGCAAAATATTGACGTTTTAAATGAAAAAAATGATTGGTTAGGGCTACTCGAAGTTTCGACGGCTTATGCATTAATTCTCAATAATTCAGAAAAGATTGATCAATTAATTTCATTCAAAAAACAAATAGATGAAATTTTTCTTCAAAAATTTCATGGAAATAAAATTTATCAACATTTAACAATCCCAATCACCCAATTTATGCATAAAAAGGATAAAAAAACAATAATCGATGAAGAATTGGATTACTTGACCATTGCTATTGAAGGAAAGGACAATTTAATTATTGGATTGACATATATATACTATGCAAATCTCCATGAGGATACCAATTATATAGATAATATGAAAAAAGCAATATATCACTTTAATAAAATTAATGCAAAGCAGCGATTACTAATTGCTTATACAAACTTGGCAAGTCATTACTCGACGAAGCAGTCTCTAGAAATGTTACAAGAATATACTAACAAAGCTATAAATTTAGCAGATGAGATTTCACCTGAAGAAAAGAGGTCTCAGCATCTCTATCCGTATTTAATGAAAGGTTACATTGAATTAAGAATGGGTCATTTACATAGTTCGGAAGCTTTATTCAAAACAGTTATCATCATTGCTGAAAAATGTTCAAGTAAAATATACCTGGTAAAATCATATCATGGATTAGCTCAAGTTTATTTTCTATTAAACCAAAATAAATTAGCAATTGATCAGGCAGAGACTGCTTTTTCTTATTGTACAAATTTTAAAGACGGTCATTTCTATAAATATTATTTAATTGAGCATATCGATCTTTTAATTGAACTAAATCATTTGGACAATATCAATAACTACCTGAATGAAATTAATCTTTATATCTCTGATTTAGATTCTTGTATCCAGATTTACTTTAATTTTGTAAAATCGAAATTTGAACTGAAGAAACGAAATATTGGAACAGCTAAAGAAATAATTTCTACTTTAATACCTGAATTAAATAAGTGTAAAAAATTACATTCAACAATATTATTAGAATATGGTGAAATATTATTACATGAATTTCGACTCTCTGAAGATCATGATTTATTATTAGAGGCACAAAAAGTTATTGAAAGGGGTTTAGAGAGAATTGAAGATATACCAAGTCGTATTAAGGGAGAATATTTGTCTGCTATCCTATTTACTGCTCAAAAAAGATATGATGAAGCAGAAGAGTTATTAGAATCACTTATTTCTAATACAAAGGAATCTGTGCCAAGGTTTTTAATTCTTGCAGAGAAATTATTGGATAATATTCGTGATACCCGTTCTGCAGGAACACCGGTTTCCCCAATGAGTAATCTCAAAGAGGTAATTCAATATCTTCAAGATGCTAAATCTGTAACTGAATCACAACCTAGATAGCAAGAAAAGATTTTTTATTTTTGATAATTTGATTTAAAAAACTCTATAGGGTTACCTTTAAGGATCTTTTTCCATGATTGAAGAGTGCCACCATTATTAGCTACTGAAGATAATATTGGTGTCAATTCTGGACCTCCTAAAGATAAAATTGCTTGGATTGTAGCCCATTCGATTGGAAATGTTTTAAATTGATGTTTAGATTTTAACTTTAATTTTAGATACTCAAGACCCTCTTGAATTGAAGAATAATTAATTGGATGTGAACTGAGTTTTGTCCCTAATTTAGGAATTAATGGATTAACTGATAATTTGAATCTAATAGAAGGAAAAAGATCCACGAGTTCTTGTGTAAAATCTGCTATTTGTTGTCCCTCTATTACTGGGTCTTCCGATAATCCTATAATATAATAAAATTTTAGTTCTCTTATTCCATTGCGTTCAGCATTCGTTATAAAATCTTTGATCTGCTGATTCGACAGATTTTTTCCTATTTTTTTTCGTAATATTTCAGAACCTGTTTCAGGAGCAACAGAAAGATTTTTTTGGCCTGAATAATTTAATTTTTCTAAAAATTTTATTCCTGAATCCATTCTAATACTTGGTAAAGTAAATTTTAACTTTTTAGAAGAAAAAAAATCAATTAATTGGTCAATTTTGCTATATTCCGCTGTACTTGATCCAATAAGAGAAAAAAAATTAGTTTGTGTTTCTATACTTCCTTTTTTAATAATTAATTCAAGATTTGCTAAAGAACGTTCTCTCATTGGACGAAAAGCTTTTCCAATTAAACAGAAATGACATCCATGCGGACAACCCCTTGTTATTTGCAAAAAAAACCCATTTAAACTACCTTTCTTCTTCTCTTTTACTAAAGGTCTAACTTGAGCTGTAGGAAAGGGTACTTTATCAAGATCAGGTGTAATTACTGGAAACCATTTCTCAAATTTAATATCAGGGTAATAAAAACCAGATATAGAGGAAATTGAATCCTTTAAACTTTTAAATTTGCTGTTAACAATTGTTTGAAGAAATTCAAGGACAACACTTTCAATTTCCCCTATAAAGAAAAGATCAAAAATTTTAAGCAGTGGTCCTGGATTTATGGTAACCGTGGGTCCTCCTGCAATAAGAATAGGATAAGATGAAGATCTATCATGTAACAGAATTGGTATTTTAGACTGTTGAAGCATTCGTATTGCATTAATATAATCCAATTCAAACTGAAACGTGAAAGCAAGGATATCAAATTGATGAAGGTTTTTTTTCGTTTCTAAGGAAGTGGGCAATCTTGGATCCTTAGCTGAGTAAAATATTCTTTCTGTACTAATATTTGGGTGTTGATTAAGTAAAGAATAAAGTAGCTTAATCGTTAGTCCTGACATTCCAACTTGATACGAATTTGGATATACTAGCCCTATTCGCCATTGTATTGATGATTTGGGTTTTTGAATTACATTTATTTCTTTAATTTTACTTGTCATTTCTGCTCTTACCAAGTTTTTTTATCATTAAACCCTTTTTCGTATCAAAATAATAAATGGTATTTGCTGGAACATCAGTAGTAACGAGTGTATGAGCTCCAATCTGAGAATTTTCTCCTAAAATAACACCAGGCATTAGGGAGGCATTGATTCCAGTACTAACCCCGTCACCCATGATAATACCTAGTTTTCTATGACCAGTTTGAAGTCTTTCCCCTTTTATATTCATTTTAATTTCGTTTTTTTCAAGCTTTAAATTTGCCACCTTAGTTCCAGCACCAAAATTGCAATTTCGACCAATAACCGAATCTCCAATATAGGTGAGATGTCCAATAGTTGTATTATCAAGAATAATACTATTTTTTATTTCTACAGCGTTACCAATTTTTACATGCTTTCCAATGTAAGAATACGGTCTAATATAACAATTAGGGCCAATAAAGGCGCCTTCGTCAATGTATACAGGTCCTTGAATGTAGACACCAGGTTTTAAATCAACATTATTCTTGATTTCAACTGGACCTTCGATATTTGCTCCATTAAATTTAGATTCGAGAGCTCTATGAACTAATTCTTTCATAGAAGCTTCATTAGCTTCTAAAATATGCCAGGGATATCCAATATCAGTCCAATGTTCTTTGATAAGGAATATTGAAAACTCAAATCCCTTTAAAATAGCCATATTAACTATATCAGTTAATTCAATTTCCCCTCTTGGAGAAATTACAATTTCGGGGTATAAATCGAAAATAGTTCTAGGAAGGGTCATAATTCCAGCATTAATCATGTTACTAATAGGTTTTGGACTTTTTTCATGTATTTTAACTAATAAATCGTTCTTAAACTCAAGACACCCATAAATTTCTGGATTGGGGAC
>NZ_CDLCQJ010000134.1:0-4314 GCF_975850365.1 Candidatus Hodarchaeum mangrovi
GTTCATCGGCAAGATAACTTCCTAAGTAACCTCTGGAAACATTATTAGTAGAACTAAAATCAATGTCAAAAGCAAATTTTATCCCTAAAGGATCACCTAGAAGATCCTGTATCAGCTCTGGATATGTGTTTCCTAAAATTTGTTCCAAAATATATGTAATAAGATCCATTCCAATATTGGAATAAGCGAAACTAGTACCTACAGGAAATTTTAACCAAGAGTTGTTAATACCTAGAATATGTTTCCTCCAAGTTGGTTTCTTGTGATCAAAAACTCCTCCATCTCTAGATTCTCTAGCAAGACCAGAAGTATGAGAAAGAAGGTGTCTAAAAGTAATCTTATTTCCCTGGTCTACACCATACTGACTGTTTACTGAAAAATCAGGATAATATTTTATAACTAGATCGTCTAACTGTACTATCCCTTTTTGTACAGCTAGAAGGAAAACAACAGCGGTCACGGTCTTTGTTGTTGATTGTAGGCAAAATAGACTGTCAGCATTGACATCGTTAACTTTTTCCATCTCGAGATGTCCAAGACATTCTAATAGTAGTATTTCATTCTTCGTTACTAATGTAAATGCTATTCCAGGGATATTGAGGTCTGACATAGCATTATTGAGTTCGGTTTTGAATGATTGGATAATATTATCAGAATTATTCATTGAAACCATCTTTACATGTGATTTTAATGGAGAAGAATGATTTTTTATTTATTAAATAGTTTGATTTAATGGCAAAAAGGAATTAACAAATTAGATCTATTCAAAGATGCTAGTAAAGGACTAAAACCCTTTTGAGTCAATATGGAAGAATTCATAATCCTATTATTATTTGTTTCAAACTATTGAAAACAAAGTAATTTAATTTGATGTTGTTAAAAAGAAGATTAAGAATAAAATTTTTTGAGTGTACGAAAAGGAGCTTATTTGATCCTTATCCCAGAAGGCAGAAGATAGGTAGCAACAGACTTTAAAAGATTTAATTACTATTTTTTACACTTTTCTGATCTTTTGCAAATAAAATCAATGCAAGATTTGATATTAACATGAGGAGTCCTGAACTTAAATAAGCAATACCTGCTCCTGTTAATACTACATTATTGATAACTTGAAATTCCTGGAGATAAAACAAATCATACAAATATCCCCCTAGTATTGGTCCGAATACCGCTCCAAGATTGTATGTAGCATCCACAATGCCGAATTCCTTACCTCTAGAGGTATCTGGGATTAAATCACTCTGAAAAGCTCTAAACGATGACTGCATTGACATGAAAAGAAAACGAACGAATGCAAAAATGCCTACAAGAATTATAATTTCGGTTTTTACACCCAAAAGTGTCACAAACAAAGCTACTGATAGTCCAGAGACCCAAACAGTCCGCTTTCGACCAATCTTATCGCTTAATGAGCCACCAACAGGAGCACCAAAAAGCGCTAATATACCTACAATTCCTATTATTATAGCAATTTCCCCTGAACTCAATAGATAATATTCTTCTAAGAATAATGCTGTTATTGGTAATAAAAGTGCAGTAGCAAATCCATTTACAATGGCTACAAAATAAATCGTATAGAGATCGGATGATCGATAACTTGGAGATTTGAAAAATATATGGAAAATAAAAAGGGGACTCTCAACTGTTTTCTTTAATAATTGCTTTAAACTGGAATAATAGATTTCTCTCTTTGAAGTCTCAATATTCTGAATTTTTGGATCAATTACATTGAAGATAAGAAATAAAGTAGCTATTACACCTAAGGAAGCTACGCCAATAAATGTATATCGGTATGAAAGGATCTCAGAGTATCCCATACCAGTTAGAATCGTAAAAAAGCCATATCCAATGAATGGACCAGTAGTGAGGCCAGCCATCATGCTCAGCATATAAAAACCAAGGTTTCTTCCTTTTCTTTCTTCTGAAGAAGCATCTACAACTAATGCTTGTCCAACAGGCCAGACAGCAGCAGATGCCACTCCAGATAACATCCTTAATATGAATAAGGAGAAAAAATCGCTAGCTAAACCATATCCTGCCATTAGGAAGGTATAAACAGTCATTCCAATAACTATAATTGGTTTCCTTCCAGAAATGTCAGAAAGATCTCCATATGCGGGAGAGAGGAGAAATTTCATTAATAAGTTACCTGCGGTAATTATCCCTATTTGAAAAGCAACTCCTATAATAATATTGTTTCCAATTATGATTTCGGACAACAATTCATTTGCATAAAGTGGTAAAAATGGTACAATTACCGAATACCCCGAAATGATGATGAACGATGCCAAATATAACGAGGTCAAGGTTTTTACAGAATTCTCAAACGGAGGGGTAGCTTTCATTCAATCACTTCAATAAGCTTTAAGCCCTTTGAATTATTCGGACTATTCCCTTACTTCCATCAACTAAGACGCGGTCTCCTGTCTTCAGTCTTACAGATCCGGTACCTGTACCAACAACTGCTGGAATTCCTAATTCTCGGGCCACTATAGCGGCATGAGACAATACAGCACCTATATCTGTTACAATCGCTCCTGCTTTCGAGAAGAGGATAGTCCAACCTATGTTAGTAGTATTTGTAACTAGAATTTCACCTTTCAGGAGCTTATGCCCTTCACTCGGATCATCAATGCGCCTGACAATTCCTTCATATTGCCCAGCGGATCCAGCTTTTCCTTCAATAGTATTCTCATCCTCAATTACATACTCTTTCAAATCAGGATCATATATAACAATATTTCGATGAGGATTCTCTGCCCACTGAAATGGATCAAATCTACCTCTTATCCATGTTGGTAAGGTTGGTAATTTCTCATTTTGTTTATGAGTTTCACGTCTAAGAGGAATATATGCAAGTTCAGGGATATCATCATCTTCTATTGAGAGAAGTTTGCATATTTCGTCAATTGTTAAATAAAAGATGTCATCATTTAACTTCGTTAATTCCCCTGCTCTTAGTAGAAAAGCTCTTATCAGACCCAATACTCGTGATAATTCTGTCCTTACTAGCTCACGTTTCTCACAGAATTCATTAAATTCGTCAATTGTCTTCTTAATTTTTCTTGCCTTTTTTTGACCAATCTTACCCGAAATTTCCTGAAAAGTTTCGAGAAACATTTGTTCTCTATCTCTTAATAGACTTCGAAAATCGATTCCTGATTCTTTAAACTCCTGTATTTGACTTTCCAACCATGAAGAATTTTCATAGGGACGTGGAACAGATAAATAATTTTCAAAAGTATCACGATGACCATATTCGTCTAAATATTCCTCTTGAGACATTTCACCGACTACTATTCTATGTAAGCCAACTAGTTGTCCCGCAGATGCTAATTCATCACTTCCGATGCTAATAGTAGCATAAAATTTCTCAGAGTCTTCTTTATTAAGATTTTTATCCAATAAGCTCGTTAAAGAACGATTTTTATAAGCAAATTGTTCATTCACATAATCTTGCATTGTTTGAAAATCTAAAAAAACTGCCTTAGTTTCTATCCATACCTTTAATAAGTCCTGTTTTTTCTCTATTTCAATAATTTTCTTTCGAGTTTCTCTGCAATAAATCGAATTTTCAGAAGCAAGATGGTCAAAATTCTTCATGAGTTTCCTTTTTCTTCGATCTTTTGCCAATTCATCAGGAATAATCTTAGTCAATACTGTCAAAAGACTAATTTTTAACAATGGAATGGTTAGATCTTTAGGAGGTGTTCCCATCGTCCTTTCAATCATTTCTCGAGCTCTTTTATCGCTTCTTAATAACTTCAGGAGGAAAGAGTACATGAATGAAAAGTTAAGATATGGACGACCAGCAATACATCCAATAACTGGTAATTCATACTCAAAAATTTGTTTCATTTTATCATATGAGATTAAAGCATTATATAGGATCTCCCATACCGACCAAGAAGCAGGAGTTAATGGTTTAGGAAATACTTCAGCCATAATTTGATTACTCCAAGCTAAATCCCCAGAAAAAGTTGCATTAGTTTTGAAAGTAACAGGATCGATAGCCACAAAAGTAGTTATTGGTCTGGATTGAAGGATGTACACTTTTCCTTTGGAAATTGCAAACTCAATATCTTGGGGAAGACCTAATTCCTTTTCAATCTTCATCCCTAGTTTGTATAATTGTGAAGCAAATTGTTGAAATTCAGATGGACCATCAAATTTACCCTTTATTTTTTCAAAATGAAATTCAATGGCGTCTACCTCCCCAGATACTAATTGATCTCCTAATCCGTGTATATAGTTTCCTACCATGTGGTTCCGATCACCTGATACCGGATCACCTGTAAATAAGACTCCTGAAAA
>NZ_CDLCQJ010000135.1:0-16003 GCF_975850365.1 Candidatus Hodarchaeum mangrovi
CTCCTTCAACGATAAACATTATCGATACCGCAATTGAAATAATTATTACTATAAAAAGAAAGAATACTAGAATATTCTTTTTTACCGAATAATCCTCTTTCTCTTCTCCCAGTCTTAGCTCCGCTCGTCCGATACGAGGATAGGTGGTTCGTTCTCGAATGAATGTGAGAATAGCATTACCGAAGAAGATTGGGAAAAAATAAAAGACTACCATAAAAGGCGCTATGAAAAAAATTGGGCAAAAGATTAAAATTAAACCAATAAGAATTTCCGTAATTCCATCTTTCATGAGTTCATTATATGTTTTCTGCTCAATTGCTTTAAGGTTTATTTTTTCTGACATTTCTATTCACTTAAAACTGTTTTTTCATTTTCAGTCTCTTGATGCTTCAAATTTATTGATTAAACATCTTAAATTGTAATGAACTTCACTACTATAAATAACTTTGTATAGCAGAGTACTTAATTTTATTATTCACTTTGTTTTATTTTTAGTGTATTCTTTGAGCTTAGGATTGAGTGTATTATTCTATAAAACTTTAAAAGATTTTTAAAAAAAGGGTTCCAACTTTAATTACTATTTAGTTGATTCCATTGTTGACGAAAAACTAATATTTGTTCTTGTCTTACAGTATTTCGAAATATTACAACAATTTGATTCGTAAGAAAAGACTTTTCTATTTTAGATATCTTTAGCTGGGTATTTACACTATTTATTTGACACCAACCATCAAGAAATTGCAGAAAGCCTTTAATACGAAACGTATGTTTTTTTAACTCTTCAAAAAAAGGCATGACTACTTCTTTACTAAGCGGTCTGTTAGATATCAATAAAAGACGCTTTATTGATGGAATTCCTTCATTTTTCTCTCCAATTCCCAATCCATGTTTGATCTGAGTAGCCTTAAGTGATGGAAGAGATTGAATATAGTTAAACTTCCCAAAAGATGTTTGATAAAGCATTATATTAGGATTATATTCTCGTATTCGATTTTCAATAGCATGAATCGTTTCTGGTTCAACAAGATCAATTTTATTGATTAAAGCTATTGTAGAGGCTTTTATCTGATGTTCTAAAGTCTGTAATGTAGTACTTAATTCTAAGAAGAAAAAAGCATCAATCAAGCAAATAATCTCTTTCAGGAGGTATTTTTTATAGATTTGATTCTCTATTTGTCTTAAATTATCATAAATTATTGACGGGTCAGCTAGTCCTGAAGCCTCAATTAAAAGTACATCAAGCTGATGATTTTTTGTAATATTAATCAAATTTTCCAAGAATTGGTTGTTTAAACATTGACAAAAAATTGATCCCGAGTTAATTTCAACCAAAAGAACATCATCAGGTATTAACTGACCATCTATGCCTAAATCTCCAAATTCATTAATAATAACACCACATTTTAGGTTCTGACTTTCTAATTCTGAGAGTAAATTAATTAAATAGGTGGTTTTTCCAGCTCCTAGAAACCCATTAATCAAAAAAATTGGGATAGGTTCCAATTTTTCCATTATAGCACCTTTTCAATTTGCTGTATAAATTCTGTTTTAGGAGGGATTAATGAAGAATAGATCACTTTTCCATTAATGAGAATTGCAGGGAGATGTTTTAACTGTAATTTCTTTCCTCGAGCTATATTCTCCTTGTTAGTATATTTATATTCCACCAAATCAATTTTATCGTTAAAATATGTCTTGATTTCTTTTGCAGCATTAAGCATATATCCGCAGGCAGCACATATATCAGAATCAATTGTAAAAACTTCCACCAATGGCTTGGAAAGATTTGAATAATTAGGAAGAGTAATATCCAGATTAAGTTCAGTGGATTGATAATTTAAAAGAGACTCTTTAATAAGAGTAGGCTCTTTTATCGCCTGAATTACACCAATCACATTTTCAGGGGGAGTATCATAAGGCATATCACACCCAGGAGCAATAATAAGATTCTTTGTTCCTAAATTTTCGATTAATTCAATAACATACCGCATATTATCTTGTTGAGATCCGAATAACATTATTGTTGTCAGGGGAATATTTCCCCCAAGAAGGATTCCTTTGGGTTGAAGGATATCTTGAGCAGTTTTCATATTGATATTTTCATCTACAAAGATTGAATCAGGGAAAGTTTGAGTCATCATTTCAAGGTTTTTAGTGGCATCTCCGCAGACAAAAAAGCTAGAAAAGATCTTTCTCTGGCGTATATGTGTAAAAAATGACTTGAATGGTTTTATCAGAAATTCTTGAAAGGTTCTAGGAGAAACTTGTGAGACAACAGGATCTACAATTGCTATCACATCCATCCCTACTTCCATATAATAATCTGCTATTTGATGTGCAACCTTCGTACAATACTCAATTAATTGGTTACAATACTGTGGATTTGTTATCAAATCAATATAAAATGTCATTCCTCGTAAATGAGATGCCAAAGTCAAGGGACCACAGAGTAGTCCAAATAATGCTGTTTCCTCTCCCACTAGTGTTTTAAATTTTTGCGTTGTCTCTAAAATTACAGGAAGCCTACCATCCTTTTTTGAGGGAATTTTCGTTGGAATTGTGAGATCTTTTGCCAGTGGGTGAGAAATTACCATAGGTGGTGATTTATCTGCCCATTGTAGTGTACATCCTAAGATCTCTGCTTCAACTTGAAGATCAAAAACTATTGGCTGCCCATCAGGATGATAAGTCTCATTCACCTTTAGTAAAGCTTTTAATAATTTCTTTGAGTCTATTAACAATTCTGGAGCGGTATAATTACATAATGACCCCGCATGGACACCAGCAAATGGAACCCATGGAATTTTATCCATCTTCTTATGATTAAAGACATTATAAATCAGTTCTTTTCCAGTAAAAGGAGAATGAGGCATTATTATCAAAAGACTGTTTTTTCAAATCGCTTTATTTCAATTATGATATCTGTTTTTTTCTCTAATTGTTCTTAAATTGGTTAAATTATCTTCCCCTCATTTTTTTTGAAGTATCTTTTGAAAAATCATCCAAGTTTTTTATAAATTTCGGTTGCTCTGTCTTTATACTGTTGAACAGCTGGTTGGTCAAATGGATTGGAACCTTTCAGCTGACAAAGCCGTATTGTAAGAGCATGTAAAAATCCAACACAATAAGCTGTCTCGGTAACTGAATTTTTTTCGAGAAGACATTTAAATACAGGTCCCGGAAAAGTATCTTCAACTGCTCGTGAAGTTATATTGAGGTGTTGACCCGATTTCGCTTTTATTCCTGGAATAATCTTTTTGAGGTGTTTTGGATAACCTTCTGGCTCAATATCCTCTAAATACTCCTCACATTGAAAGGTAAAGATAGCAGAATCCTTTACTCCTCCATACCATCTTTGTAAATCCGAATGTGCACTCCTTGGCATAATATGAAGCGAAGCATCTAATGCATCTTGTAGGTGTTTAGGAACGGATTCATTTATTAGCTGGGTAAATAAGATACCAAGTCCCTGTGTAAACTGACCCGAAGGAAGAATACGTATTTTGGCAAATTCACTTTTCTCTAGATTAAAAAAGATCAGAGCTACTTCGTCTGCTAAAGAACCTCTCTTAAAATTTTCTTTATAACTATTTTTCAGACCAGATAAAAATTCATTAGAGTCTAATCCCATCGCAATCATGGGGACAATCCCTAATTCATTTTGTATGGCGAATCTCCCAGATACATCATACCCTACTGAAACACGAGACCATCCTAGTTCATCGCAAACCTCTAAGAGTGGTCCTCCATTTGTAACGACTAACGATTGATATTCAAGAAGATATGGAATGAAACTTATCACTTCTTTTGTAGTTCCTGACCGAGAACAGTAGATTATCCGAGTTTTATTAGATTCATAACTAGCTAATTCTTTTAACACATATGGATCAGGAACTTCCAAATGTGTAACGGATACTTTGGAATGTGGTCGAAATATTAAGGGTTGTACTTGAGATCCTCCAATACCCACTATCCCTAAATGCTCATATGTACCTAATACTTTAGGAATATTCTTTTCCAACTGTTTAGCTCTAGAAATAAACTTATCCATGTTTTTTACAAAATCAGGTATCTCAAATGGAGGAATTGGATCAATTTGATCTCTGAATCCATCTGGTAATAAGATTTTCATATAGTTTCACCTTAGTATGTGTAAATATTTTATATTTTAAATTGCTTGAATCACGTTTTTAAGAAATCTATATTTATTATACTTTTTAGTTTATAATTCAATTGAATTTTAAACTGCCACTGGACGCCCAATTCTTATGAAATCACGATTAATCGAATGGAATTTGCCTTTACGCGAGATTTCAAAGCATAGTAGTAGCGAAAAAAGCATTCGACATGGTCATCCTTCTACTCTCCATTTATGGTGGGCTCGTCGTCCTCTTTCTGCTTCACGAGCCACAAACTTTGCTGCACTACTTGAATTACCAAATTCCCCTGAAATTCAGGCAAATCTACTTGAATTAGTGCGAAAAATATTACCCTGGGACGTAGTGAAGAATGGACATTCTCCAATTATTTCTAAAGCTCAAAAGCTTCTACAAAAAGAATGGAAAGAACCACCTAAAATTTTAGACCCCTTTAGTGGAGGAGGATCTATTCCCCTAGAATCATATCGTTTAGGATGTCATACCTATGCTAATGAATTGAACCCAGTAGCTGTTCTTGTTCAAAAAGCAAGCTTGGAATGGCCCCACCTATTTGAAGATAATCTACTTGCCGAAAAAGTTAATTATTGGGCCAATCAGGTTAAAGATAAAGTTTTTCATAAAATTGGTAAGTTTTATCCCTTAGAAAATGATGGGTGGATACCAATTGGCTTCATCTGGGCACGAACCATACCTTGTACTAACCTAAAATGTCAAAGTGAAATTCCCTTAATTCGTCATTTCTGGTTAGCTAAGAAAAAAACACGGAAAATTGCATATAAACCAATTATCCATAAATTACCAAAGAAGGTTGAATTTAAGATTCAATATGATGATAAAATCGATTTTAATCCATCTAAAGGTACAGTTAATAGAGGAAACGCTACTTGTTTGGTTTGTGGAGAAACAAATTCTGTTAAAATTACACGAAGACTTGCCCGTGAAGGTAAAATGGGCCAACGACTTCTAGTACTTATTTTAAGACATCCAAATATCAAAGGTAAGCGTTACCGAATTGCAGAACAAAATGATCTTCAAACTTGGCAGGAGGCTAAAACATTCTTATCTCGAAAACCAAAAATCTGGTATTGGGATTTAGAGCCTTTACCCTCAGAGGAATTACCTCCTGCTGGCTCCTTAGGTGTAAACCTTCAAAGTTATGGATATAACCAATGGAAAGACCTTTTTAACGCACGGCAGCTTCTTTCTCTTGTTTCCTTTGTTGATGCAATTAACTCATTGAAACCAGAGATTTTGACTGATTGTCAACTTTATCCAAACAGTAATATTCTTTATCAAGCCATTTTAGGTTATTTGGCGTTAATATTAGGTCGTTTAGCAGATAAAAATGCTAACCTAGTAGTTTATAATGTCTATGGGGAAAAAATTGAACATGTTTATGGACGAACTGCCTTACCTATGAAGTGGGACTACGCTGAAGTCAATGTCTTTTCAGGTGGGAATGGGGATTGGGATGCTCATAAAGAATGGGTGGTTCGATTTCTTAAGGCAAACTCATGGAGTGTTTCCTCCTCAATAACCATTACACAAGGTAATGCTAAACAATTACCATATCCTGATGCCTTTTTTGATGCAATCATAACTGATCCTCCATATTATGATAATGTTCCTTATGCTGATCTTTCTGATTTCTTTTATGTTTGGTTTAAACGGATTTTAAAAGATATATTTCCAGATCTTTTTAGTTCATATCTCTCTCCTAAAAAAGAAGAAATTATTGCAAATAAATCACGTCAAGATAATCCAAAATTATTTTTTGAAAGTAATTTAGCTCTCGCATTTAAAGAAATGTTTCGAACTTTAAAGCCTGAAGGTATAGCAATAATTGTTTATGCTCACAAATCAGCAGATGGGTGGGAGGCTATGCTTCAAGGACTATTAAATGCAGGATTTATTATTACTGCTTCATGGCCAATCCAAACCGAAATGAAAACACGGTTAAGAGCTCGTTATTCAGCTGCATTAGGCTCTTCTATTTACCTAGTATGCCGTAAAATCCCTAAAAAAGGTTTTATTTTTTTAAATAAAATAGAAAATCAAATTAAATCGCGTATTTCAGAACGATTAACTACTTTTTGGCAACATGGCGTGATTGGAGGAGGAGATTATCTTATTTCAGCTATTGGTCCAGCTATGGAAATTTATAGCAAATATGAAAAAATATTTTCAAAAACAAAAGAACCCTATGCAATTAAAGACCTATTAAATGATATAAAAGAATATTCTACACAATTTTTAACAGATCAATTGATTAAAGATGACAAAAATTCTCCACTCGACCCTTATTCAAAGTTCTATCTGATGAGTCTCTGGTTTTCCCAAGGAAAGACACTTTCAATTAAAGAGGCAATCTCAATTGCTAAATCGGTAGGAATTAGCTTGAATGAGCTCTGGTGTAAGGGAGAATTCTTAAAGAGAGACTCTAAGAATATTTGGTTGTTTTTATCTCAGGAGCGACGTTTAATCAGTAACTATGATACTCTCATTAATATTATGCATCGATCTTTACAATTCTGGGCAAAAGAACAAGAATCTGAACTTGTATCATTTCTAACAGAAATGAATATACTGACTAATGAGCTTTTTTGGCGTTATTGTCAAACTATTTCCGAAATCCTCCCTCCAAGAGAAAAAGAAAAACAGCTCTTAGAAAGCTTACTTGTGCAGCAACCTCGTCTACAAAGATTAGGGAAATAATCGGATTTTAAATTAATTGAGGATTTTTTGTCGAGTAAATTCCTTAATAAGAGCTGAACTAGGGTAATAGGCATATGCAGATTTTGATGAATTAGATCTGAGTATTTGAATAAGAACCTTAATACGATGGAATAAATTACCTTCTCCCTCAATCCAATCAAGCTCTTGGAGAAGAACAACAGGGATATTCTGGTAAAATTCACCTCGTACAAAACTATGTTGATCTTGAAGAATTATTGGAAAAGGTTTATCAGGAGGCCATATTCGACGGTAATCCGAAAGAATGCCTATTTTAGGTTCTAGATTTTGTAATACATAATGATTTCGAAAACCAGTCAAATAATTCCCATAAACAAATAAATTAATTGGTATTTCCTGATTCAAGTGAGTACTCCTTTTCTTATTGCTAAGATAAAAAAGGAAAAGAAGAATTACCTTCTTTTCTTTCGAATAAAAAGTCCGCTAGCAACAGAAAGGGCAATGATGCTTATTGGAACTAAAAATCCATTTGTCAAGCTTTGACTTCCTGCTTGGATAATACCCTCAACTCCGATCTTTGGATCATGTAGAATATTTGTCCCATGTGGGTAATTTAAGTAAATTTTTTGCTCATTGGAATTGAGATTATCCTCAGATACGGGACTAGCAAGGATTGGGGTAATAACTCCATCAATGAATGCATTTTCATTCCATGAAAAGAAACCAAAAAATCCATTCATTTCTACATCAACTCCTTCTTCGTTCTCAGATCGCCCTTCTACCTCGTCTTCTGTATCTTCTTCGTGTTCATATTCCGATTCAGCCTCTAGTTTTAATTCTAGGGCCAATAATGAACTTTCATTTAGGAATGGGAAATTATTGATTGCTATATCAAGTTTAACTTCAGTTGGAGCAATTAGAACACCATTCACATTAGCAAATTCATTGGCAAGATAGAATTGCAGAGAGAAAATCCTATTAGAGGAAGTAATATTCATTATATACAAGGTTGTATTACCCGCTCCTGGAACCGTCTGAAGTGAAATTGGTTCATAGTCAATTGAATCTAGACGGATTTCTTGAACAAGTTCATCAATGGTTTCATTATAGACTCCATTAGAATCAAGATCAAGATATTCAGCAAGAAGATAGAATCGAATTTTGAATGCTAATTCGATCTCTAATGAATCAACCTCAGAGGAGTATTCTACCTTTACTTCAGGCTCATCAGTTGTTTTTACTTCGATCTTGATTTCATCCTTTTGGGTTCCGATTTTTCGTTCAGATGCGATTTTGGCTTCTTCTGAGGATACTTCTATTTTTAATTCGCGCTCATTTGCTTCTTCTATGTCGTCCTCGACGCCATCATCATCATGATCGTTATCCTCTTCATCCTCAATATCAGAAATATCGCTTATATTAGAGGAATCACTTTCATCATCTTCGGTTGGAGTAGCAACTCCATCAATAATTACCATAGAACTTAGTATAAGTCCTAAAACCATAAAAGCTATAATTGATGTTATGGATAATAGCCTTCGTGGAAAAATTGAGTTTTTAATTTTTAACATAATTTTTTCACCATTTTTGGAAATAATCTAAAATAATCCAGAATTTGGTCTTGTTTATACATTAACTTACATTTTCACAGAACTGGGGTTTTTCTAGAAAAATAGAATAGTTTAATTCTATCAGGAAATTTCATGTAAGGGCATAAAGTACGAGTAAATTGCCGTATTGCACAATTAGGAGGAGTATTAAGACTCTATCTAATGTTCTTAACCCTGATCTATGAAATAGGTGGAGGTAATAGCTTAAACTAAAAATTTGTGAAAATAAACTGAATAATAATCCTAGAATTCCTGAAAAATCCAAGAAGAGAGGTAAATCGGAAATTAAACTAAAGATAACTATGATCAAAAAGATAATTGCAGGGGGAAATAAAAAATTAGCAAGTAGGTCTGCTTTATAAAAGGAGCGTTTAACGAGTAGCTGATAAACAAGAAAATAAATTATTATTTCTAAACCTATTGAGCTAAAACTCAGAATTATTAACAGAATTGGATCTTTTACTGTAAATATAAAAAATCCAATAATTCCTATTTTCTTCACTAGATTCAGATAAATTAAAAACATTGAAATCAACCCAATTAGGAGAATTGAGATAAATAATGGTCTTGAACTTATTTTCGATGAAAATAAATTATAATGATTCAACCAAGAGAATCCATCAGAAGTTTCTATTGGTACAAAAGAGGTTTTTAAGAATTCTAGAGCCTGATAACCTCGATATGTAATCTGGTAAATTTTTTCTTGATCTTGTTCAATCAATAATGCATCTTCTAAAATCCTAACATGATGGTAGAATACACCGGGTTTTAAATTAAGAACTCGTGCTAAATCAGAATACCCAGCTAAGCCATGTTCATAAAGCTCAAGAAGTATCTTTCGCCTTATGTCATGATTTAACGCCTTGATGACTCGTTCATCAAAACTTTCAGGCGTTTCCATTGAATCAATTTACCTCGGGGCATCTATTAAGCAAAATCTTTAAAAAATGTCTTTATTCTCTCAAATATTCTTCTAGAAAAGAATTATAGAATTAACAATATGAATCTTCTTTTATATTTTTAGGATCTTTGACTCTCTAAGAGTACCTTGAAGCTTTAATTATTCTTATTTTTCCGAAAAAGAAGAATTCCAGCAATCACAACCAATGTGATCAGTGTCATTACAAAAAGATATCCTTCTTTAGGCAATTGTAGTAATGATACTAATTGCTGGATGATTTCAGTTGGAGAAGGGGGAGATAGTAAGATTCCTGCAACACCTAATTTTGGATCATGTAATAATTTTGAGCCATGAGGATAGGAAAAATAGAGCTCAGTTCCCTCTTCTGAAATGTCTAATGCACTTATATTAACTTTCTGAACTAAATCATTAACATAAAGACTCTCTGACCATGAAAAAAAACCTGTAAAATTATTTTGGAAAAGCTCCACCTCACTCTCACCTTGCGATCTTCCCTGTTTCTCATCTTCTGTCTCTTCATTTAATTCATATTCATTTTCCCCTTCAAACTGAATACCTAAAGCTATTTGAGTATCATTCTGAACAAATGGAAAATTTCTCAAAGCAATGTCTAATTTCAATTGAGTAGGAGTATTAGTTACATTATTCATCATAAAAAATTCTGAAGCAATATAAAACTGAATTGAAAAGAGGGAATTGATCGAGGTTATGTTAAATAAATAAAGAGAATTGTTATTCAAGGTAGAATAAGATATTGGAAAAAAGTCTAAGGATTCTATGGCAATCTCTTGGACAACTGAATCAATAGATTTAGTAAAAATCCCATCTAAATTAACATCAAGGTACTCAAGGAGTGTGAAAAATTTTAATTTTAATTCCAGGTCTATTTCAGATGTCCCAAGATCTGATTCGTATTCCATATTAATTCTGATTTCATCCTCTATTTTTATCACGAAATGGATCTCATCTTGTTTTTCACCTGATTTTAATCTAGATTCTATTGATATCTCGGTAGCTCCAACCTCAAACTGAATCTGTCGTTTATTAATCTCTTCATATTGGTCATCAATACCATCATAATCTTCATCGATATTATTAAATTCATCTTCCTCATCCTCCCCATCATTAGATTGCAAAAAGGCCTGAATTTGAGTCAAATGGAGGGAGAAAAAAAGAATTATGAATAAAATAACTAGACCTGATTTATATTTTTGAAGAAAAATCTTCAGGAAATAATTTAATCGATAATCCTCCATGTTTGAGAATCGCCTAGGTTCACTTTAATCCTTTAAATGATAATAAGACTAATAATCTAAATAGTTAGTTTTACAATTTTCTTGAAATAACCAAAAACACTCTTAAGGAACTCTTGATCTTTTGAAAGAAAGTTCAAATAAATTCCAATAATTGCCTATTCCCGCCATTCTAAAGGTTTTTGAACAACTTTCTCGGTTCCACGCGGTTTATGTACAGGTTTTCCAAGTCTACGTTTTTTTAATGAGCCTTCCAAATATTTTCGAACTCTAACAACGGCAATATCTGTAAATTCTTTTTCTTTGTCCACACCAATTACCTTTCTGCCATGAATTAATCCAGCTAGTAAAGTTGATCCCACTCCCATAAAAGGATCAAATATAAGGTCACCTGGATTAGATAATGCTAGGATCAGGCGTTCTACTAGCTCAATTGGAAATTGACATGGATGAATTGTTTTTTCTGGGTGGTTAGACTTAACGTTTGGGATATTCCACAATTGATTTTCCCAATCAGCTTCAATAATCTCCCATAAATCAGAAGGGTTTTTCCCTAATGGATTTCCAGAAGGTTTTCCTTTATTTCTTCCTTTATAGGCTCGCTTTCCAGGATATTTTTGAGGAACACGTACCGGGTCTAAGTTAAAGATGTAATCAGAAGATTTGGAAAACCAAAGTATAACCTCATATCGGCCAGAAAATCGTTTTTGAGCATGTAATCCATGACCAAAGTGCCAAATAAGCCTATTTCTCAAATTAAATCCGAGTTCTTTGAAGATTGGGTAGAAAAAGACATCAAGGGGGTAGACTTCCCCTTCCTTTACATGATTCCCTACTTCCCAACAGATATTTCCATCTGGTTTAAGGATCCTCTTACATTCTTGGAGTACATGGGATTGCCATGATAGATATTGTTCAAACTCTATTCTTTCTTCATATGGTTTTCCTATATTATATGGTGGTGAAGAAACAATAAGTGATATAGAGGCGTCAGGAATGCTTTGAATGTAATCTAGCGTATCATTCAATCCTATATTTATGTCAATACGTTCCTTATAAGTTTTACTATATCTTATCGTTTTATCTTTGAACTTTAAGTCCTGTGGAAATTCAACTCGTGATTCAAAAGCCTTTAATGCTGAATTCTCTTTTTTTGGCATGAAAATCCACAAAGTAAATATGTTGTTGAGTGTTCTTAAGGGTATTACCACAAAAGTGGTATGAACCTTTTAACTTTTTTTTGGTATATAGGATACTCCTCAGGAAAATATTTGACCAAAAGGGCTTCTTCGTACAGCGTGATCGAAAAATATCCTATTATTCCGAGTAATAAGAATAAAAAGAAAGGATTTAGATATAATAAAGGAAATCCAAGAAAATAGAAGATATAAGAAGAGTAGAGAGGATGACGTATCCATCGATACATCCCTTTTGTTTCCAATTTAGTAGGAATCCCCCAAGAAAAAGCACGATCCCAACGAGAATATCGACCTAATACAGCAATTATAGTTCCACAAGATATGAGAATAGCTCCCAACAATTGGAAAATATTGAACAAAATTGTATTAGGAATTAATTTAGGAATATAGCTAATCTGGAGGTTCAGAAAAAAAGCGATAGAATTTAAGAAAAACACAATCCATACACATCCAGATGTTATAAAGGCAAGAATAGACCAAAAATTGATTTTTGATTCTGGTGAAATTTTTTGTTTTAGATTTGGATTTCTTTTAAGATAAGTTTTCAGATCAAGTGGAAGCGTAAATCCAATGTAGATTAGAAAATTCAATGTTATAATGAATTTTATTAGGAATGGATCAATCATTCTAGAGTTCCTCAAATAATCCTACTATTTATTCAACAATAAAGGTAACTGTAGAGGTAATTCTTATGAAACATTTATGGAATAATTACTTATGAAAATAATCCGTTAACGAAAAGCTGAAAATCCCCCTGAAGAATGTAGGGTTTTAGTGATAGTACAAAAATAATCAATTAGTAACAAATAAAATAACCTAAATCACTTAAAGTAATGGTTATCGAAATAAAGAGAAAAATCAGGGATGAAATCTATGTTTTAACCGTTCTCGCTCTTCAGGAGACATTTTTTCATACATTTCCCTCATTTTTGCTATTTGATCAGGATTTATATTATCTAAATTGCGTTGCATCCCAGGAGGATGAGTATTTCCATTAGCAGCTACTGCTAGAGGTGATTCATCAAGAGATTCTTCTCGAGGCGCCATATAAACCTCTGAAATCTCTTCGATACCTTGATGACTATAATAAGTATAATATAATTCAGAATAAACACCTCTTTTGTCTAAAAGTTCTTTATGGGTACCTAATTCAACAAGTTTGCCTTTTTCAAAAACTGCTATTCGATCCACATCACGAATTGTTGTTAAACGATGTGCAATTACAAAGGTAGTTCTTCCTTCGAACAACGCTCTCTGAGCTAGCTGAACTAAGCTCTCGGAATATGCATCCAACCTAGAGGTGGCTTCATCTAAAACAAGTATCTTGGGATCTGCTAACATGGTCCTAGCAATAGTTATCATCTGTCTTTGTCCAGAACTTAATCCTTTTCCGCTTTCTAACAAACGTGTGTTGTACCCATCAGGTAACGCATCAATAAAATCTTCTGCACCAATTAATTTACACAATTCGAAGATTTCTCCATCACTTACTTCAGGATTACCATAACGAATATTTTCAATTACTGTATCAGCAAATAAATATGGTTCTTGGGGGATAAGACCAATAGAGGAGTGCAAACTTTCAAGAGAGATATCTTTCAAATTCTGATTTCCAATAAAAATACTTCCTGAGGTAGGGTCATAAAAACGTGCTATTAAAGCTGCCAAAGTAGTTTTTCCTGCACCTGTATGCCCTACTATGGCTATTTTCTCACCTTGTTCTACCTTAAATGTAATATTACTTAAAACAGGGGTACCTTGCACATATTCAAATGAAACATCTTCAAAAGTAACACTAGTATCATCTAGCGAAATTGGGACAGCATTTTCACTATTTTTTACTTTATCTTGCTGTTCTAGCACATCAGCAATACGATCCATGGCAGCTAGAGATGATTGAAGTTGTGGATAAAACATTGATAGATGTAGAATCGGACTGAGGAAGCGTTGAACCATATTAACGCCTAAATATATTTGACCAAAGGTTAATACAGATGGGTGTAGTGATCCTCCTACAAATAATGTCATTGAAACAAGAATTATAGAAATCATTGATATAGAGGGCATTAAAAAGTTAAAAAGTGCTCCCATTTGTTTAAAATATTTATAAGCTTGTAAATTTAACTCGTAAAGAATCCCAGATGACCATTCTTCACGATTAAATGATTTGGCAATGGACACTCCAGCTAAGCTTTCCGCCATTTGACCTGTGACTGCACCATAGCTTTTTCGAACACGATACATTACTTTCCTGCCAATATTTCCAAGAAATCCTGCTAAAACCGCAGCTACAGGAATTGCAAGGAGTGAAATTCCAGTTATGATTACATTGGTAGCTAAAAGGATAAAAAACGTTCCAAATGTTAATAATAGCTGGGAACTGGCTTGAGTTACAACTGATATCCCTTGTGATAACTCATCTGTATCAGAGACAACTCTGCTGGTAATATCACCACTTTGTTCTTTTTTGTGAAAACTCATATCCGCTTTGACTAAACGATTAAAAACCTCCTTCCTAACATCGTGTAACATATATGCTCTTACATGAGATAAAATGTAGGTGTTTAGAGCATTTAAAAACCAAATGATAAAGGATAGAACTAAAAAAATCACAAAGATCATCAGCAAGGAATTGGTGTCGGGAGGAACCGTTGATCCAACAGGGATTGCTATGTCCAATCCACTACTAATGATTAATGGATAAATAATGGACCCAATTGTATAGACCAAGATAGATATAGCAGAAATGATAAGATAAGACCAAAATCGACCTAAATAATGCCAAAGCATGGGTAATAAGACTTTTGTAGGTCTTGTACGCTTGAAACTTCTTTCAGAAAAGAGTGCTCCAGGACCATGCCGACGAGACATTAGAACTGACCTCCTATAGATTCGGGTAAAGCTTTAAAGATAGTTTGATATTGTGGGCTTATTCTTAACAGTTCTTCATGTGTTCCGTGAGCTATAATCCTACCCTTATCAAATAAAATGATAAAATCCGATTCAAGTAAGGTTCGAAGTCTTTGGGTAACTACTATTGATGTCCTATTTTTCATCAGTTCATCTAATGCTCTTCTTAATAGAAGTTCCGTCTTAGAATCTATGGCTGAAGCTGAATCATCCAATAATAAGATTTTAGGATCTGCAAGGATTGCACGAGCTATGGCAAGTCTTTGTCGTTGACCTCCAGATAATTTTGATCCTCGTTCTCCAATTCGTGTATCCAATTGTTGGGGTAATTTATTTATGAAAGCTACAGCTTGAGCTTTTCTTGCTGCTTCAAGAATTTCTGAATCTGAAGCAGAAGGATTAGCAAAAGCAATATTTTCTTTTACAGATGCAGAAAAGAGAAATATTTCTTGTTCCACCATGGTTACACCTTTTCGTATTTCTTTGGCTGGAATTTCCGCCATTGGAACTCCTCCAATCATTATTTTCCCTTCTGAAGGATCATAAAGACGTAATAGAAGTTTCAAAAATGTCGATTTACCAGAACCAGGGCCTCCAATCACTGCTACATGCGAGCCATGAGGGATGGTGATATTTACCTTTTCCAAGGCAAATTTAGTTCCATTTTGCCCATATTTGAAACTAACATCTTCAAAAGCTATATCACCATTCCAGTTAGGAGTGTGACCTTCCCTAGCTTCATCTGGGACAGGATCCTTCCAAGTCATTTTTTCCCAGATTCTATCAGCATTTGTTTTTCCAGCTCGAATGCTTAAAATTGACATTGGTAACATAAAATTAATGAATTGGAGGGATAATAACAATGAAATTGATGTTGTAAAAGCTCCGATTGTTGAAGGATCTTCTGCTAATTTCATTAGACCAATTCCAAAAATAATTGCAGTAATCAAGAGTAAGATAGTAGCAGGCCAAAAGAAAGCAGACAATCTTCCCTCACGATTTACAATATCAGCATATTTGTTACTTCCTTTTATGAAACGTGTATTTTCCCGATTTTCTTGATTAAAACTGCGAACAACTTCAATTCCCCGAAATATTTCCTGTGAGTCTCTTGTTACGATTGCAAGTCGATTAGCTAATTCTTGACGAATTGGACCAATTACTGAAGCATAGCGAAAAACTAAGATCATATAGATAGGAAAACCGATTAAACCCACTAGAAAGTAAATAGAATCAACTGATAAAAAAACAAGAA
>NZ_CDLCQJ010000136.1:0-5210 GCF_975850365.1 Candidatus Hodarchaeum mangrovi
ATCAAAAAGGGAATATTGAGGAATTGAGATTTGATATTCTTGACTTAAAGTAAAACTGATGCTACCACCTGGTCCTTCAAAAAAAGAAGTTAGGTCTTCGTAATTTTCTAAAAAAGAAGTAAGAACTGAGTGTGCTAATCGAAAATTAATAGAAGTTTCATCTCCTTGAATAAGAATTGTTTCAGAGAAATTAACGGGTAATGAGGGAACCTCAGGGAAGGAAGTTTGAAGCATCTCATGGAAATATTGACCAAAAGTGTTTTTCCAATATTTATTAAAAATTGAAATTGAAGCATTAGAAAATCCAGGAGGAATTTCCATTAAAATATCTAAGTCACGATCGATTAATAATTCTTCAGCTTCAGAGATAGAAGCATATATAGAAACATCAAAAATATTCGGAGAAGCAGTATGATTTGTATAAGTTGTGCTATTTAACACTTGTATTAATTCTATTCCAAATCCTTTCTCTAGAACATCAATAGAATGATAAAGCATAAGTGTATTATTACCAATTATTGTTTCATTTAAAAAAACGTTTTGAAACTCTTCAGGTAGACCCTCATCGTTATTTACAATTCCTAACTGAAAGCTCGGAGTGGTTCCAATAGGAGACGCTGAAAATCCAAACCAGTAAATTGACATGAAAAAAATGGGAAATATCACAAGATAGGGGATGGTCCACTTACTCCTTATAATCTGTAACCCCATCCTTCCACAAACAGCCAAACTATTTCTCAAAGTCATCATATCTCTCCTCATTCTCGTAAGCTACGTCCTGTGAGATGAATAAATACATCTTCTAGCGTTGTTCCACGTATAGAGAGATTTCCAATCTCTGTGGTTCCCATTTTTTCTATTAGACTTAAAATTCGATTTAATTTAGGTATTAAATCTCTCGCACGAATAACTAGATTTCCATTTAAGTAAAACACATCCTCTATTGCTAAATTTGAGATTGGATCCTTGAGTGCGGTCATTATATTCTCTAAATTAGGTTCTTCCCCTTTAAGACTAATTTCAACAATATCACCTTTCCCCACAGAAGCTTTTAACTGATTGGGGCTGTCTAAAACTAAGATTTTTCCATGATCAATGATAGCTATCCGATTTGATAACCGATCAGCCTCCTCCATGTAATGAGTGGTTAGAATAACTGTTTTACCTTCTGTAGGAAGCTTCTTGATGAAATCCCATACAATCATTCTTGATTGAGGGTCTAAACCTGGAGTTGGCTCGTCACATAAAATGATTTGCGGGTCATGGACTAGAGCAAGAATTAGATTTAATCTTCGTTTCTGACCACCTGATAAGGTTTTTGTTAAAGCATCTTTTTTCTTCTTTAAGCCAACTTGTGTAATGAGCTGATCAATTCGTTTACGGGCTTGAAGAATTGGCATGTCATAAATCTTAGCTATAAATTCCAAATTCTCCTGCACGGTTAAATCTTCATAGAATGTTGGTGTTTGGGGAATTATTCCTAACTTCCGTTTAATTTCTTTTCCATTTGTATTGGGATTCACTCCTAGAATTTTCACAACTCCTGAATCAGGTTTTAATAACCCAACCATCATCTTAAGACTGGTTGTTTTTCCTGCTCCATTTGGGCCTAAGAAACCAAAAATTTCACCTTCATAAATTTGAAGCGATATTCCCCGAACTGCTTCTACACGATCTTTTCCTTTCCCAAAAGTTTTGAATAATTCATTTACCTCAATAATAGCTTCCATTATCACTCCTCTCTACTATTTCCTATAACTTTCTCTTTTTCTTTCATGAAGCTAAGTCCATATTCTAAGAATTGACTGTACATTTCTAATCCTTTGATCTGGACATCAATTGCCTTCTTTAAATTAGGATCTTCATCTTTCATTTCTAAAGTTTCAATCGTACGCAATTTTTCAATCATTATAGAATTAAGATTAATGAATCGTTGAAAAAAACCTGTGAACATATCTGAATCAGTAGCTACACGATATATATAGCCTATTTTATGTGAACCCTCCTTAATTACTGTACCATAATAAACATTTATTTTAATAGCACGATTAATAGATGAAATAGAGACTGGATATTGATTTTTATTAGCTAATAACTCTTTTAAACGGTCAGAGATGGCATTTTGAGACCATTCCTGGGGTTCTAGCCAAAGTAAGGCATCTATATAACCGCAAGTTCCTGGAAGACCATATTCTTGCCAAAACTCAGCCATCATTTCGAAAAATTGGTATCTTGCACTACTGATCCTTGACATTTATTATCGAGTTTTTATTAGAATCTAAATCTTTAAAAATTTTCCTTATTCTGAATTTCAGAATTTCGAAATTTTGGAATAAAACTTTTACTTCTATTTTAGTAATTTTGATAAATTTCCTTAAAATAGTTCTTCATCTACTAGCAACAGAGCTTCATATAACTTTTCGTTTGTGGTATGTTGTATAATGAAAAAAAAGAAGGAATTAAGAGAGTTAGAGAGACATTAGGTAATAATCAAAGGTAATTTATTGCTTCTTTCTATAGATCAATTGATAGAAAATTATTCCAAGAATTGTGATGAATGAAAAACCTGGTGTTAAATCTGACGAAGTTGTTGTCGTAGTAGAACTATAGGTAGAAGTTGAAGTTGTCTTACTAGTTGAAATCGTGGAAGTTTTAGTGGGATAACTGAGTGACCAAGATGGAAGAGGAAGAACATCATAGAAATTTTCAAGAATTATTGAAAAATCAATGGACTGAGAAGAAATTGTTATATCTTCTAAGATTCTTGCCCTAACGAGAATTTCTATTGTGGGGTCATCAATATTGAAATACTCTATAAGGGTCAAGTCTAGCTGGTTTTCCTGTACTTGAAAATGCTCAAAAATGTTACCAAGATTCCATTGTTGGATTTCTCGGAACGGATCTCCTACCATCCAGAATAAAAGATATTCATCTGATGGAGTATGGAAGAATAATTCAATTGCTTCAATAATACTTGAGGACTGATTAATGTAAGCAATAACAATGGCTAGTATCCCAGAGTCACCTAATATGGCAGTTGTACTAAAGTTATAATCTAGAATAATTGATGTATAAGGGCCACTTTGGAAAACATCAGAAACAATAATCTCATTGAATGTAAGCTGAGAATCAATTGATCCTTGTGATAAAGAGATACCTGCTAAAAGTGAATAACCGACAAGAAGAATCATTAATATTAAATATTTGGGTATTTTGTTCATTTTTATGTCCCTAAATAATAGGTGTGAGATTAAATTGGTGTTCCACCCCAGGTAGCTGTATACTCAACATTTCCCACAGGGTTTCCCATAGCATTAAATTCAGTGTATGTCCACTTGATTGTTTCATAGATGAAAGATACTGTTTCCATGGGTATATCATTTGAGTCTGATCCTATATAGGTGCTAACAGAAACAACTACAGCGTTTGTTAATTCAATAGTTAAATAATTTAATTCCATTGGAGTTGGATTGGAATAGAACCTCAATGTAATTGCAGGAGTCCCTCCAATAACTGTTCCCTTTGTACAGTGTTCGAACAATTTTGGAGTAGCTTTGTCTATGTACTTCACAATTCGAATTGGTGTATGAACTATTTGGCCTGCGCTCCGATCAGGATTATATGCATTTCTAATACTGTGAGAGTATGTTAGTATATCAATTGAATTTTCACGTCCTGCAACCTTGGATTCACCATCAATGCCTTCAATCCATAGATTCATGGAAGAGTCTTCTGTAATAATTTCTAAAGAAGCATTTCCATATTGACCATTCATAATAGTGGTGAAAAAGGCTATTGCAATCCCAAACAATAGTGCCATCGCAATAACTGTGCGAAATATCATCTTTTGTTTCATTTTTTTATTCTCCTTTCATTTCTTAATGAAAACTAGGTCTTACTTACATTCACTCATTCTTTTTAGTCTTTCCGAAATAAAATTCCGTAAAACTTCTTTCCATATATAGCTTGGATTAGCTATTTTAAGCAATAAATATACTCTCGTACGCCATTGCAAGTTATTAAACAAAATTTACGTGCATTCATTGCACCATCAGATCAATTTCTATTAGCAGGGTCCTAATAATTTAGTTAATTGTGCAATTCCCTTTATTTAATTTATATTACAAGAAATACTTTGTAATGTTATTCAAATTTCCTCGTGTAAAAGTTTAAAAAACATTAAAGACTTTAATACATAAAGAAATAATATGAAAATTTTAAGCAAGGGATATAAACCTTATTTATTGTTATTTCTCTTTGTTTTAGGGATGATAATAACATTATTTAGCTTTATCCTGTTGATTGCTAGTAAAGATGAAGTTTCATATTTTTTATTATTATCCAGTACAATATTTGGGTTTCTTTTAACCACTTATAGCATTTTTAATGGGATGAACTACTATAAAGAAATCAATGGTTTTAGATAAAAAAAGAAAAAAAAAGTGCTTTTCTTATTATAATTATCTTGGACTATAAGCTTGAGACGGACAATTAGCTGTATCCATACTCCCTTGAACTTTATGCCCAAAACAATCACCTATGTCTGATTCACCTTCAATAGGAGTCCAATATTTACAATCTCTGCATTCTGCCATTATTTATACACCATTTGTCTTGATGATAATTCTTATGTATGAAATAGAGTATATATAAATTATCGATAGGGTTTTTCAGAATGTTGGAGAACCTTCTGTCAGAAATTTCTAAGGTCAGTTTTCCATGTCTTCTGTTAATTTAGAATTATTTGGATTTGATACAAACACATCACGAATCTACAACTTCTTATTACATAATTCTGGTCCTCTTCTAGCCAAAATCATCACGGAAAATCTACAAATTTCTTCAAAAGGAGTCTATGCTGCCTTAAAACTATTAGAACAGTATAAGCTCATTGAAGTCAGCAATGATTATCCTAAACTATTTTCAGTGAAGAATCCCGAACTTGAACTAAACAAGTTGGTTGATCAACAAATTAACAGACGAAATGAAGAGATCCTTACATTGAAAGATGAATATGAAAAAGCACGACGTATTTACCTTAATCAATTTCTTCGTGGATCTTGCGACCAACAGGTTAATTTCCACTATTTTAGGAACAATAGGGATGCTATGATATTTCTAAAATCTCAATTAGAGAATGCTCAGATAGAAATTCTCATTAATTTACTCCCCAGTAGGCTTCTCACATCTTTAATTGAGCAGATCAATGC
>NZ_CDLCQJ010000137.1:0-83662 GCF_975850365.1 Candidatus Hodarchaeum mangrovi
AAAACGACTAATAAAGTCGTTGATGCTAATATTACTATCATTACTAAAAGTCCCATTTGAATAGTGATAACTCCAGAAGGAAAAGGTCTATTTTTTTTGTCGGGATGGGATTTATCCTTTTCACGATCTTTAAAGTCATTGACAATATAATTTAATGATGAGATTAAACAGAGGGCTATAAAACCGATTAGAACAGGAATCCAAGTGTCAATTCGGAAAATATTACGAGAGAAAAACAAACCGAAAAAAACCAATAAGTTTTTATAGTATTGATGAGGTCGTAACAATCTTACAATGCCTTTTAATCGTATTAGATTTGAAATTTGATCAGTACTCATTTCTACTTCCATGTTTGTATCTCCATGAATTCTAGGTGATCAATTCTTCTATCCCGATTGATTAAGATTTTATTTTGTTATTATAGCTCATAAATTCGAATAAAATCATACCGGGGTCGAGATTATCTCCTATTGCAGCAATGATAGAGTCTGAATCCATCCAAAGAACAACTAGATATCGATTTTTTCGTCCTTCTTTTGCTACAATCCCTCTCTGGTTTTTCATAACCATCTCATATATCTCATTATTAGGTAATCGGATCGGCATTGCTATATCGGATTCTAAAACGGGAATAAGATTTGATTTTATAAGAGCGTCTGAAATATCTAAATCCCCAATTCTTTCTACAACCTCAAAATTCTTATTAAATCTTACTATTGTTCTTAAATTTAGTTCTTTTCGGATAAATTCTAGTGAATTCAGAGTTTCCTTCGTCATTATTATCAATTCTATTTGATACACAAATAAAATAAGTAATTTTGTGTTAGTCTGAGATATAAACTAATATCTCTAGAAACAGCTAGATTATCAGAGGAACGAAACGAATAATGAATTTGACTCCCTTTCAACGGTTTGAATTGATAATCATTCCAATTACAGTTCTTATAAGCCAAGTTTTCATTGTTTTATTCGGACTAAGTATAATAGGGGAGAATATTATAAATATTATAGGACTCCCAAGCATTTTTGGTTATTTATTGGGAGTCATCGTTGTATATATTTTGGACAGAAAACAGCAGATTCGAAATTTTCTTCAAGTTGAACGAATCGTTAGATCATTAGTTTTATTGGGAGGTTTTATACTTATTCCAATTATTTTAAGTCAGAATTTTAAGATAATTCCAATATTTTCGATATTTTCGGTGTTAGCATTAATTTTTGCTTTACTTGGGGGAATTCTTAGTTTCCTTTGTATTTTACTTCTTTGGCGCTTTTCAGTCATGCAAAACTTTTCAGAATAATCCGAGCATCGACTACAGATACACCTTTATCGCTAGCAAAAACAGGATTTAAATCTAATTCCTCTATTTCGGGATTTTGGTCAATAAATTGGGAAGTTTTAATTAAAAGATCAATTAATGCCTTTTTGTCAACAGGAGGTTGACCACGAATACCATCTAAAATTTTAGCTGCCTTTATTTCAGATATCATTTCTGTTGCATCCTCCCGTTCAATTGGAATCAACCGAAAAACAACGTCTTTTAACACCTCAACGTATATCCCTCCTAATCCAAAAGCCAAGATTGGACCAAACATTGGATCTTGTGTTGATCCAATAAGAAGCTCGACTCCTGACTCCATTTTTTCCACAATATATCCGTCTATCTTCACTTTTGGATGCTTTTCTTTAATCTTTTCTTGCATAACTTTAAATTGTTCTTTTAAATCCGTCTTATTCCGAATTCCAGTAATTACTCCTCCAACATCAGATTTATGAACGATCTCTTCAGAGCTAACCTTTATTACTACTGGATATCCTATTCTATCAGCTTCTGAAAGTAGTTCTTCTAGATTTGTACCAAAACCTGTTGGATTTACAGGAAATCCTTCATTAAATAATAATGACTTCGATTCTTGAACAGTAAGAACATTTCGTTTTTGCTGCATGGCCTTTTTTATAACCTGTTCGGTTTTTGACATATTCTTCACATCTCTTTTCCATTTTTAATGGATATTGTTAAAGTCTGAAGTCAATTGAAATCTAAGGATTCCATGACTAGTTACCTTTAATATTAGTTTCTGCTATTTGTATCATGATCTTTTCTACCTCACTAATTTCTTTTCCATTTGAGCTTTTTCCCTTTATAACAGTAATGAATTCAGCATCCTTAACTAACAGATGATAGGAATCAGTAATTATGGCATGAACAGCTGCTTGTGTTCCTAAACTTCTCACACCTGCGAGAATAAGTACCCATTTTTCGTTTTCACGAATTATTGATATAATCCCGTGAGAAGGTTCTGCAAACTCTTTATTTTGGGCTATAATTCGATTTTCTAAAAAATATACTCCAAATTTTTGCTTTAGATGGGAATTCAAATATTCTGTTAGGATATTTGTTATAGGACCACCTATAAGGATAAGGTTATCAGTAATTTGAGGTGATTTCATCCTATAATTACTATCAGTCATAACAAAAAATGGGGAATAGGGGATTTGTTGAATTGGAAGATGGCTTCCTAAATACCAACAGATATCTCCAGCTAAATACCCATCACGAGATAACGCATCAAATTTACCATGAGGTTCAGCCGCTCCTACGATGATTTTTCCAATAAAAATCTCATTGAGGCAATATTTGTCTCGCATAATCTCATTAAAGACACTTGTTTTCTGGAGAAGTGCATTTTGTTTTATTGAAAAGGTGAAGTTTTGAGCTAATAAACCAAATAATTTTACTTTTCCACGATTTACCTTTTTCTCACCTAGTGAGATTATTAAACCAGCATTACGTAATAAATTTAGATGATAATGAACTTTGGATTCGGAAAGATTCAATTCCAAAGCAATTTGTTTTGCATACATCTGACCTTCTTGAGCAATCAGTTGTAGTATTTGCCAACGAGTTTTATGGGCAAGAACAATAAAATTTTCTGCAGGAATAAGGGAATATTCACGTGTCAATAGCAAAACCAACTTATTAAAATCAATTTAAGTGATCAATCTTTTTGACTACTTCAAATTATTCTAGAGTGGTTATAACTTTTTTCCCTCCTACTGACCTCTCCTCAAGGTTACTTCATATTCTGTGTATATTCTAGATTTCTCATGTTTCCTTCTTCCTTCAATTTAATGGAAATCTACATTAATCGGATTTTATGATTTATTATTTCAACTAAATCTAAAGGCAATACATTTAAACCACAAAAGATTGATTTTATCTGGATAACTTGGGAGAAGTAATTATTTTCAATTCAGTTTGATAACCTGCTAGGTGGAAATTAATCTTATGTGCGGAATCATCGCAATCACAACAAGTTCAAACACTAAAGTTTCAAAATTGATAACAACAGGGCTCAAGCGACTAGAATACCGAGGTTATGATAGTGTAGGAATTGCTACGATAAACCAAGGAAAAATTGAAACCCTTAAAGATGCAGGAACGATTGATAGAGTAAACCAAAAACTAAATTTTGAAAATTTAGAAGGATCAATTGGTATTGGACATACCAGATGGGCAACACATGGTCCTCCAAATCAAATTAATGCTCATCCACATGCTGATTGCACAAAAAAAATTATGGTAGTCCATAATGGTATCATTGAAAATTATTTAGAAATAAAATCAGATTTGGAGAGAAAAGGGCATATTTTTACTTCTCAAACGGATTCGGAGGTAATTGTTCATTTAGTAGAAGAAGAATTGAAATTAGCAAATCCTCCTAAGTCAGTTATTCAGGCTTTTAAAAATACGATAACAAAATTAGAAGGAGCATATGCAATAACCTTAATCCATACTGATGAACCTGAAACAATATTTCTAGCACGAAAAGATAGTCCGCTTGTAATCGGTGTACAGGAGGATACTAAATTTGCAGCTAGTGATATACCTGCATTTCTTGAGCATACTAAGAAAGTTATAATATTAAAGAATGGTGAAATAGGAGTAATTACCCCAAAAACTGTTTATATTGAGAAAAACGGTTTTCGGGTTCAACCTAAACCGTTCATTGTTTCTTGGACTGCAGAAAGTGCACAAAAGAGTGGTTACCCTCATTTCATGCTTAAAGAAATTCATGAACAACCAATAGCCTTGAAAAATACCATAAATATTGATAGTGAGGAATTATCCAAAGCTTCGAAAAAAATACTTGAGTCTACACGGATAGTATTCTTAGCATGTGGTACTAGCTATCATGCAGGGCTTTCGGGATTCCATCAAATTCAAAGGATACTTCCAAAAAAACCGATTTATCCCATTATAGCTTCAGAGTATGAAACTTACTCCCATCTAATTGATGAAGAAACATTGATCATAGCTATTAGTCAGTCAGGAGAAACATTAGATGTAATGAAAGCGTTAAGCGCTGCAAGAAAGAATAAAGCACAGGTTATATCTTTAGCAAACGTAACAGACTCATCTATTCCCAGATTAAGTCATATTTCATTATATACAAAAGCTGGCCCAGAAATTGGGGTAGCTGCTACCAAAACTCATACCGCACAGGTAGCACTCCTCGCTCGTCTAGCAATACAACTCGAATTTGAAGCTGGAGAATTATCAAAAGATGATTATTCAGTTCAGGTTGATAATTTAGTACAACAAACACCTCAAATTGTTAGGACTGTAATAAATCAAAATGAACTCAAAGCTAAAAAATTGGCTTCAATAATTCAAAACCAAAACCATTCTTATTTCTTAGCACGTGGTCTTAATATGCCTGTTGCTTCAGAAGGGGCCTTAAAACTAAAAGAAATCTCATATATTCATGCAGAAGCTTTTCCAGCAGGTGAAAGTAAACATGGACCAATAGCTATAGTGGAAACCAATTTTCCTATTGTTATGATAGCTCCCGATGATTGGACCACAAAGAAAATGCTAGGGAATGCTGAAGAAATGAAAGCTAGAGGTGGATACATAATTTCTGTAACGGAAAAAGATCATAGAATAACGGAACGATCAGATTATTCTTTTTTTATACCAAAGGCTTTTTCGCCTATTATTAATCCGATCTCCTATGTCGTTCCCTTACAAATGCTAGCATATTACACAGCTGTTCGCCGAGGATATGATCCTGATAAACCCAAAAATTTAGCAAAAACCGTAACAGTCGAATGAAAGTGGTTCAAGATTCACATTATGCAATTAATCAAAAAAGACGAGTCAATTATTTTTCATTACTAATTACACTAGTAAATACTGGAGTTTCCTTTGATACATGAGACTCATTCTGAACAGGTATCCTATAAAATTTATGTTCATTTCCTACCTGTACACAAATAGCTCCAGGTAAGTGATGACTCGGATCAAGATGTTTAGAAAAATCATGGAAATGTTTAACGATTTCATCTCGTGTTTCTGAAACTGCTATCACCTGACTCCCATAAAGTAATACCCATTTTCCTTTGCAGATAGCCTTACGTAGAAGTTCTTGAATGCTCCAATAAGATTGTTCTTCTCGTAGAAAGTGATCTAAGAGAGTCAACTACCTACTTCCACTTTGTTCTTAAAATATGTATTTAAAACTTAAGAACCATGTTTATACTTCACAAATGGGTTAAAAAAGCTTTTTGTTGGTAGGATATTCAATATTTGAAAAGCCCAGAATGAGATTAGAAGAGACAAATAACTTTAAATATAACTCCTCTGAAATAAACATTCGAAAAAGTCAAAGATATTATATGAATATAAATCGAGAGAAGAAGAAACAGTAAAAGGAGAGAAAACTGAGAGTTTATATTGGTTCAAATAATAACCAAAAGTGAATTCCAAGACCTATACAAATTGCCATAACAACTAAACGAATAGATGTTCCAATGAGACGTTCTCTTATAGTACGATCTTTACTTGTCTCCACAAAGAAAATTAACCAGATAGTCGAAGAAATCCCTAAGAGAGAGAAGAGAAGAGCAAATGGATAATATAACCCCTCATCTATCAAACTGTTCCATGATTTGAATTCAGGAGTGGTTGTGGTATTAGTATCCTCGGTTGTTGTTGGAGTTTGAGTAGTAGTAGTATTTTCTGTAGTTGTGGTTTCGTTTTGATTAACTGCTAAGGGAATGTTTATTTCTAATGAAGCTAATTGGGAATCCTCTAAGGAAGATGAATTATTGTATTCGATGCTTTCATTGATAGAAATGAAAAGACATTGAGAAAGAGGGGTAACTAAGAAGCTCAAAAATGCACTCAGAGCAATTAATGTAATTAAATGGCGTTTAAAAATCTTAGAGATCATGTTTCATCGTTACTCCAAGAAATGGACTGTGAAATTAGGGTATTTTATCAATTCTTGCTTGAAAAAGGGAGTTTAATAAAAGTTCCTTTAAGTGATCCAATACTAGAAATTTCTCTTTAAAGAAATTTAATAGTAGATATTTCTGATAAGGCTTAAGAAATGAAAGGTAAGCACCTTGAATCAGTGAAATGGATTCAATTAAGTTACAAATAATATCATATCATAATTGGATTCTTTGAAACAATTGAAAAGCGCCGATAGTCTAATCTGGCTAGGACTCCAGCCTTCCAAGCTGGCTATTCGGGTTCAAATCCCGATCGGCGCATTCTATTTTATTTAGTATATTTGAATTAATCCATTATAATTTCTAAACTGGAGAGTAACGTAATACAGCACATATCCCTCCAAAACTTTGAATTTGACGCCCTTCTTCAGTTTGTGGATTGATTATCTCTACTCGAGCTCCAATCTGTTCAGCAAGCTCTCCTAAGTCCATTATTAAATCTTTTTCCTCGATTTCCCAATTTGATGCCCGACAATCTGGACATTGTATTTTTTGAACATTTAATTTATATTCATCAAATTCGGAAGGATTAATAGTCTTTTCTTGAACATAATCGCAGTTTCTACACTTTGATTTCATTCGAAGTTTTTCTAATCCACCTGAAATTAAAAGTAACTCTACTGCTCCCATTTCAAGGTTTTTTCGAATTTCATTCTCACCATAATTAGCTTTTCCTTCAAGTAATGCATCCATAAACTTTTTTACAAGGTGTTTTTCCTCCATTATAGCTACTCCCTCGAGTACATCAGCAGAACTCGCAACTAATTCATTTATCCCGCTTTGATCTCCTCCATAACCTAAATCTTTCATTCCAACAATCTTTGCTCGTAATCTATTGTCAAAGTGATCAATAATTTGGTCTTTAATTTGTCCAGGGCCTCCAATAATTACTCCTTTTAAAATAATATCTGCATCCTCAATAAAAAATGTCTTCATATCATCTGCAACTCGTTTTAAAAATCGTGCTACAGCCTCCTCACGTAATCGTGAGAATCGAACACTACTTTGACCTCCTTTTCGATGTTTTTTAGCTGCTCCACTTCGAGTAGTTTTAAGGATCTTTACTTGATCACCTCTGAGAGTTGCAATTGTAGCTTTGGCTGAATCTATAGCTAATAAGGCATAAACATCTTTCTCAATATACTTGTCTAAAATATGTTCAACATGAAAACGATTATCACAGACATAAAGCTTCCTAGATATTGGTTCCTTAGGTTCAAAAACGAATGATTCAAGCTTTCCAGATTCAGTAACGCCTGAAAATAGAGCTATACCAGAATCAGGAGATTTTTGTCCGTAATTTTTGAGTGTTTGAATTACATTTTTTAACGCTGAAATGACATTTTTTTGAGTCGTTTTACTCCGAATATTGGTTGCAGTACCCATTTCATCGCTTAATTCTTGAATAAAATCGGAAACAGCACGATTTGGGGGAATGTAGAGTGAGACTAAACAGGTACTACCATCTTGTGATTGTTTTTGCTGTAACTCAGTTAATTCCTTGCCTAATTTATACTGTCTATAGCTCATTTTGATTCCTCTATTTTCAAATTTATACTTTCAATTCTTTTCATTGTATCAAGAATGGGTGAATTTTTCAATCTTAATGCACTAATTCGATGAATATTCCAAATGGAGATATTATAAACTAATTTTCTATATCTTTTTGATTTATTTCCCTCTGTCTTTAAAAATTGAAATTAAGTGGGGATATAACATTATCAGTTCTTTAAGGGACAATTGGTTCCAATCACATATTGGACAATATTCAACCAAATCAATACAAATCAAATTAGCTGAACTCTCTTTGATAATCCTTTTTAGTGTTTTGAAAAGATATAGCAAATCTAAACTTTGTTTTTCTAAACTTCTTAATTTATTTTCTTGAAATTTTTTCAAATCAGGGAAAAAATTTAGTATTTTACCCACTAAATATTGGTTAGGCTTATCTTTACTTTGATTAAGTCTACTTGCATCCATAAGGACTTTCGATAACCGCTGTTCGAAAGTATTTGCATGACCAATTAGATATTCTCGATGCCAATAATTGGAATATCCTAAATAATCATGCTGTGAGAGTGGAAAGAAATCTAAATCAATAGTTACATATATTTGTTTACCTCGGATCCATGATATAAATTTTGGAGTTGTTAATAGTTCATCAGGATTTTGAAAAATAAATGGAAATATATTAGAAACATGGATAAGATCAGAGTTTGTTTCGGCCCAACCACCTATCAATATAACACTAGATGCTAGTTTCTCTGTGATCCACACATTATTGATTATAGTACGATTCTCAAAATCAAAGTGAGCATCAAATGAGATGACAGCAAAATTTTTCTTATATTTAATCAAATTTGATTCTGCAATGTAACGAGAAGGAGCATGTGAAGTAGCAAGGTTTATGAATTTCCTGTTATATATATAGAAGCTGTCATTTAAACCTAAAAAGGTATTTATTCCTTGTAATTGATTGTATGGATAGCCTAAAAAATGAGATCTCATTTCAGAGATAAATGATTCATCAATTAATCCATCAAACGAAAATTTTGGAAAATTGTGTTTTAATTGCAGAAACTTTGTAAAAGCCCAAAATTCTTCTATCCAAAAGCGACTATATCCATAAGTATGAGGGGGAATACATGTAGGGTAATAATTCTGTGAAGGCATCTTTTCTCTTGATCTTATTTTTCAGAAAAATGGATTCTGAATTATAGTTCCTATATTCTTTCCATCAATCGCTTGCTCGATTTTAAAAACTTTTTTAGAGCAAATAACGATTCTAATGTTGGTTCTTTCACAAATTTTGGCAGCGATGAGTGTAAATGGAGCATTGGAACCTGCTTCTAATGAAAGGGGAGATATGACTTTATAAAACTCTTGATAGGTTAAATGATCATACTTTTTTGCATCAGAATGTTTGTATGGATCTTTATCATAAATTCCCTCTACGTTTGTGACATTAATTAAAATCGGGGATCCATAGAGGTCAGCTAATATTGCAGCATCTTCATCTGTCTTGATGGCTGGTAAAAAACCTCCAGATATTCCTATATCATATTGTTGTAGAAATTTACTCATTTCCTTAACTGTTGTAGGTAAAACAGGAGAACAATGTCCTTTAAAATAATATGTAAGAAGCTGGGCATTTAACCAAGTTGCTGCAATGCCCATATAATCTTTCTCTCCCTCTGTTAATCCAGCAGGTAACCCTTGAATATATTGACGAGCAATCTTTCCGCCACCACATACAATCATAAATTTAAATCTAGGAATAAATTTCTTGAGCATTACGGCAAAGTTATTCAAAAATTCAGTATCAATTTCGCCAGGATTAATAATAGATCCACCCAAGGAGATTGTAATAACTGGTTTCATATTCTTCTCACTATCTCCATTAATTTTTGTAAGAAATTATTAATTTCTTATCTAGTTAAGATTTAAAGATTTTCATGGAAATCTAAAATTTTATATTTTGACAACTGATAAATAGCAAAAAAATCACGGAAAGTAATCCAAAAAGCAAATAAAGATAGTGCCGCGGGTGCGACTTTCAAACATAAACTATTTTGATTATGTTATTTGAACGCACGGCAACTGGATCTTCAGTCCAGCGCTTACGGGTACCAAAAGGGCTCTCCCGGGCTAAGCTACCGCGGCTTCAATATATAATGAACATTACGAGAATCCCAATCAAAGGGTTAAATATTTTTACCCAAGAATTCACTTTTGAGTAATATATCCAATTAATTATTACGACGTCGATTATTGAATGTTTTCTGTTGCCAGGCAAATCGGCGTATTTTTTGACTAGGAAATCCACAATATGAACACTTTCGCTTCCTCTTATGATATGATCTATTACCACACCGTCTACATGGCATATGAGTTCGTTGGGAGGTATGTTTACCTCGTGCAGCAGTTCCTTTAACCATTTTTATCAACCAACTTTATTTATGTTTTAGTGAAAGAGGATCTCGCTTTATGGGGGCGAAATAAGGATTACATTATCACCACGAAGAATAATGCTTCCTAGTTGTTCTGTGACTGATTCGGTTCCTTCTTCCTCATCAGCAGGGTGGATTAATTCAGCCTCTTCTAAATAGAGATTTAAGTGAGGATCATAACTCCGCAGGATTCCACGGACCTCACGTCGACCACGAACTTTAAGAATAACTTTTTTATTCAGGGCTGATGTCAACACATCTAAAGGTCTACTCATTTTCAATCACATTACTTTGAATTCAGATATAAATGAAATAATTCATGAAATTTTAATCTCTAGTGAAGTTTAATAAAAAACTACACTGTAAGAAACCCTTCTTCTTAAAATTTTTAAATAGATTTATGGTGTGAGATGAAATGATTCTGAGGAAAATTGTGATAAAAAAGACCCAATGAATATAAAATTTAGATTCTTTAGTACTTAAAATTGAAAAATGAGAAATAGCAACTTGGGGAGTTGTACAAAATATTTTCATTCTGAAAAATTAAATACTTATTTCTCTTGGTTTAAAGCACTTATTGCCTAAAATCAGTATAAATGGGTCTAATTTAGATTATATACTCATTTTTTTAAAATATTCTTGATAAAAACAATAATAGGTTTTTAAAGAAAAGAATGCTCCGACCGGGAATTTCAGTCTGTTTCCTCCGAAAAAGACATTTGAACCCGGGTCTTCGGGGCGAAAGCCCGGAATGATTGGCCGAGAAAGACAGCACGACATCTCTTGGGCCGAGCTACACCATCGGAGCAAAATTTCCTCTATATCTTATGTGAGTAGGCAGGAGGGGAAGAATATTAAAAAATTAAAAAACCTTGTTGCACTACTCTGGGTGGGCTTCATTGGAATAATTTCCAGTTGCTATACCTGATAATCGGTCATATACAGCGAATCTTTATTAAACTTCGTAAAAAATGGTCAATTGATATAAATCGAGGTAAGAATGAGTGGCGTCGTCAAAAAAACGTAAAAAACGTAAAAAAAACTCAGAACGTTCTATTAACAGACAATTTTTTGGCGAAGCAATAACATTTCTTTTAGAAAGAAGCCTAGAAAATCGAATAAAGAATCCAGAATATGCAAAAGATCTATATCTCTCTGCACGTAAAATGGGACAAAGAGGCCGGATGCATCTACCACGAAAGTATCATATGTTATTTTGCCATTCATGTTCTACCCCATTTAATGTAAATACTGTTAGAATTCGGATAAATAGCAAAAAACAACAAATCCATTATTACTGCTTGATTTGTCATCAAGAAAAAAGATTTGGTTATGGAAAAAAATTATAAGGATGATAATGTTGACGGTTTTTGTAGCTATATACTCTACTTTTCCTAATATGGAAAGTGCGAAACATTTTGGTAAAATTTTGGTTGAACACAAGCTAGTTGCTTGTGTTAATCTTATTGGCAATATTTTTTCAATTTATAGATGGCAAGAAACCATTGAAGAAGATTCAGAGGTAATTTTCTGGGCAAAAACGCAAGAGACAAAGATTGAACCAATTTATGAATTACTGAAAATTCATCATCCTTATGAACTTCCTGCATTTGTAATTTATCCTATCAAATCAGGTTCAGAGCCCTATTTGAGTTGGTTAATAGCGGAAACTTCACCTTAGACATCGATTGAGACATTATAATGTTGATTTTTTTCTTCAACACTTATAGTTACTCCTAATATTTCCATTAATAATTCCATATTGGTTTTAGTATGATTTGTAATTATTGGAGTGGTAAAAGAACTGTTCTGATCTGCTAACGCCATAACAGGAAGAATTTGATCAGCTAAATAAGGATCTACAACGCATCTCCGATTGAAGGTAAAAAGAAAACGGTTTCCAGCTTCTTGTCCTACTTTTTCAGACGAAACATGTCTTTCACCTATATAATCAGCTCCAATCACACCATTCGTAAGATTGGAATAGATTAACACCCCAGATCCAGGGTTCCATGCGTCAATATAATTTAATGTTTCATTTAGAGGAATATTCAAGTTATTGAGAGACTTTTTAATGGATTGAATTTGACGTTCTCCAACTCTGGCATTCCGGAGATGATTGGTTGAATATGATTTAATAAAAATTTCTTTCGGATCCTCAAAATCAATTAGAGAGGCCCCAGAAATTTTAGATGGAACTTGGAGAGCAGCAATCACCTCTGCTCCTCCACGTGGGAAAAATCCATGACGATTAATTTCCAATTCATAGGATAGACCTAAATTTCGAAAAACCTCCCAAGTAACATATTTTATATAAGGGAGAGTAGGAGCCCATTTACCAAACGTTGCTCCTCCTTTAAAATGTAATTTAGTAACGGAATTTTTAGAAGCAATGAGAGCGAGCTGAAACGATTGAAGGATCAATCCAATGCTCCCCGCAGTAGAGATAGAGATTGTTAATTCTGATTTCCAATTATTTGATGGACGAAAAAAAAGTGTTTCGGATCCTAATCGATCCCCTTCTAATTCTCCACCACAAAGTAAAGCTATTGCCTGAATACCCATAAGATGCTGAGTTTGTAAGCCAGGATTAGGACGATTTTTTCGAATGTTAATTATTTTGATCGGTTCTTGAGTAACTAGTGCAAGAGCGGAAACTAAGCGTAATATTGCACCGCCTCCTTCACCTTTACTACCATCAAAAGTTTGCAAGATAAACCCACAAGAAATAGTGATTATTAAAAAATAAAAATGATTAGTAAAGAAATATTTTGATAAGAAAAAAATTCTTATCTTTGGGTAATACCAAGATAGTAGAATAAAATATGAGTTTTAACCAGCTCGTTCTCTACGCTTTGGGCGAAGTCTTGTCGATCGGCAACGTCGGCATTTGGTAGCATTCGGTGGATTTCGTGCATAGCACTTACGGCAAATAGTCATCTCTAAAAGAGCTTTTCGCACAACTTCTCGTTTCTCAGGATCAGTAATAGGCATTGTGTAGATTTCCATAACAGTGTTTTTCTTTCAAGACTATTTATTCTTTTAAAGAATTATTTATAACTAATTTATGGAAATTTTATAAGTTTAAATTAACTTTTTCATATAAAGAAAGGATTATTTATTTCATCAGAAGCATAATTCGATATTCTTTATGGAATTAGAGAAATAAATTATAAAATTTGGTCAAAAAAATATCATAGATAAAATAAGCATTAGCTTTAGCAGATATTATTTGAATGAATATCAATCTCTTCACTAAAAATTTATTATTTCACTTAATTATGCACCTAATAATAGTTTATTTCAGTTGTTTTTGATAATTATTTAGAAAACGCAGCTCATTGTTTTTATGAAAATATCAGATGAATAATATTGTCGGGTTTTAGATAATTCCATTTCCCCCCCACACCTAGACTTCGAGTGTATATTTGAAAAAATACGACAAAAAACTAATTTAAACAAGAATCAATTAAAAATTAAGTAATTATACTGGCAAAAACTTTTCCAGAAAATATTAATAAAGGATTAAAAACAAGTAATTACATGAAGAATATAGATAACAACGGTGGAAAAACTAATGCAATACTACATGAGTGTGTCAGAAATACAAGATCGAATCAAGACATTAATTACCCACTTTACTGCAAATCCCAATATGAAGTCACCATTCTTTAATCCTGAATTAGTCCGTTCAATCAGAAAAATGGTAGATCCAAATTTATTAAATAATGAAAAAGTAGCTGATGAGATAATCACTACCTTTCTAAACGCAATCATTCTTGCAGGGCAATTAGGAATCGACATTGAATCAAAAATTAATGAATACCTTATTCAATTAGAAAGAGAAGCCATTTTCGCGATGTAAAATAGAAAAATCTTTATTCTTGTAAATTTATCCACCTTGGAAGGTTAATTTCAAATTTTTTAATAATCATATAAATAAACTAACGATTGTACTTAAATCAGTCAAACCTAATGCCCAACTTAAAACCACTCCTAGAATTAAAGAACTAATTCCTCCAAATATAGGTAAGGGGAGACCAGGTAAAGCTCGTTCCTTTTGGAGAAGTTTAAAAGTGTACAAAACACCAATAAGTAATCCAATAAATGATAGAACGAGAGGAAAAGGACTAGCTAAGGAAATACCTATCACAACGGCTACACTTATAAGCATACTGAAAAAAGCGAAATCTCCTAGGCCTATATTAATTAAAGGAGTAGAATAAACCGGTAAAGCGGGAAATAGTGGAACAGGTTCATAAACTACATCTTGATCATCCCCTAAACTGGAGAGATCTTCGACTTCTCCAGCTGTTTTTCGACCATGATCTATAATCCCTTTTAATGGGCCACGAAAAACGGCATAGATATCATAAAACGATAATCCAATGAGTATCAAGAATGCTGTGAGTAAGGGGAGATGCAGGGCAAAGAGGGAACCGATCATTGCACCAAAAAATATCATCATAGTATTTCTTAACCAAATTTTATCAAAAGATTGTATACCAAAAGTAAGGAAACCTAGAATCGCAATCAGAATAGCAAAAAGATACAGAATTGGAATATAGACATCGTTAATCGTTTGCTGTATAATACTAGGCAAGAATCTCCAAATTAAATCTAATATTTTTGTGGATATAATACCACCAAAGAATAGTCCAAAAGTAAACCATGAAAAACCCATTAATAACGCAAAAAAGTAGGTCAAAAACCTCATAAATCCTTTTTTAATAATAAAAAGAACTATTATCCCTCCAATAAAGGCTATTAAGACATAATATAACATATTTAGAAAAGCTCCCCATGCAATACCACCTGGATCCTCGGGATTCTCAGGTATTGGAGAAATATCAGGAGGAGTAAAATCTGGAAACGTATCTTGAAGAATGTTGTAATAATCAAGAGTCAGCAAAGAGAGAATAATAGCAAGAACAAGTACAATAACAATGGGCTTTATAAAAGCACGAAAACGAGCTCTAGAGTCATCTATTGAAATGGAATCAAGTTGAGAAGCACCTTGGGTTAGATCGCTCATCTTATAATCAATTTAACCTAAAAAGGAAAGGTGAAAATAAAAATACTGGAACGATAACAATATATTGTGGAGATAAAATATGGGAAGTCTTAATCAAATTGGTGAGAAAAATATAATAAAACTGCTACAACCATATTTAGAATCAGTAAAAGATAGTGAAAAGAATGAAGATGCTTTTCTATATACTTCACGACCCCCATATAGGATGATTAATGTCGATACAATGTCTCGTTATTCAGATTTCCTTCCGAGACAAACTTATTTTCAAATTGGAGCGAAACTCGTTACCTTAACTTTTTCGGATTTAGCTGCAAAAGGAGCGACCCCTGATTTTTTTTTATCATCACTAGTAACTGATGAGTTAATAACAACGTTTGAACTAGAGGAAATAGCCAAAGGGATAAAAAAAGCAACTCAAAGATATAGAACAAAATATTTAGGGGGGGATTTAGGGGCAGCAGAAGAAGCAGTGTTTACAGGGATAGGCCTAGGTACAATCAGAAAAGGTACACCAATTCCTCGTAATGGAGCACAAGTAGGAGATTTACTTTATGTAACCAATTCATTCGGATTGACCTCAATAGGACTATCACAATTATTAAAAACGAATAATTACAAGAATCAAATAAAAATCACTGAAGAAATTGGGATATTGGCACTAAAAGCGCTTTATGAACCAGAAGCACAGATAGAAACAGGACAATTGCTTAGTAAGTATTCCTTAGCTAGTTCTTGTATTGATAGCTCAGATGGATTGGCAATATCTTTACATTGGTTAGCTCAGTTATCACAAAAAGGGATTCTCATTGAAGAAGTACCAATAGATCCATTATTAGACACTCAGATAAAATCGAAAGAACAAAAGCTACATTTAACCATGTTTGGGGGGGAGGAATTTGAATTAGTATTTACTGTACCAATCCCAAAAGAAGAAGAATTAATAAAACGATTATCAAAAAATAATATCTTCGTGAAAAAAATCGGACAAATTATTAACACTGAAGGGGTGTTTACAAATTACCTAGGAGAATTAACTTCAATTCCTAGAAAAGGATGGGATAGCTTTTCTAAATCGCTCTACCACGAAATTTAAAAAAACAGATCGAAATCAAAGATATAGATATTAGTTTAATCAATAATGAGAAAACAATGGTAATACGACTTTGAAGCGCCGATAGTCCAGTCTGGTAAGACTCCTGTCTGCCACACAGGTGACCTGGGTTCAAAATGCGTATTTCTTTAGAGAAATATCATGAAAGTCCCGGTCGGCGCATATCATTACTTATCTCAAAATATCTCTCTGAATTATGACACTAAATTTCTTAATATTTATTACTTCAGATTCTTAAATTTTAAGATTTTAAATTAAGATTAATCCATTTAAAAACACCCATTAATGTAGTTACTTCTCGACCTGTTACATAACCCCGTGAAAGGATATTTTCAAACGCTTGAATCGCCATTCGATGTTTTTCGGGATGATATTGTACAGTCGAGAGTAAATTTTCAAAATAATTGACTAAATGACGTCGTTCATCATAAGTTGAGGCACGATGATAATATTTCTTCACTTCGTTGGTCTCCCCTCGTTCAATAAGCAGTTCCCTAACAATATACAAAACTATGGCTACTGCATGGGATAAATTCATTACTGAATAAGTAGTTTCAGTAGGAATAGTTATCAGTAAATCACATTGGCTTATTTCTTCATTTTTTAAACCAAATTGTTCCCTCCCGAAGATGAGACCAAAGTTGCCCTGGGGTAGATCAGATTTTTTGAGTTTATCTAAATCTAACGATACACGAGACAAATTATAATCATGACCTATTCGAGCAGTTGTTCCAACAAGATAATCAAATTCTTCTCTGATCTCTGTAAATTGATACTTTAATATTGCTTGATTTAGAACTAAATGAGCTTTTCGAGATACAATGGAAATCTCGGAATCAGATAAATCCACTTGAGGGTTTAAGAGGATTAATCTAGAGTAACCAAAATTCATCATGACACGAGCAATACTCCCCAAATTTTGAGGTTTACTAGGCTCAATTAAGATGATAGCTGGAAAATCCTCATATTCAATTGGTACTTCTGGTATCTTTGTGTTCACGCTTTTTCATCTCTAATTTCGCTAGTTTGGGTGAGTTAAAGAATCTTCACTGTCAGGATTTAAGCCAAAACATTTGAAAAAAATAAATAAGGATAACTTTCTGAAAGGTGAGTTGTTCCATCGAGATCATAAAATTATTCTCGTTGAGAAAAAATGGCATTTACATGGTCTTACCCCTTTTATGCGGGGGTAGCCGAGCCAGGTCAAAAGTTAAATTGCATCTAGGGCTAGATGACGAGTTTCTTGTCTTCATGCGCTGACCAAAGGCGCTGGACTTAAGATCAACTTTTGATTAGATATCCAGTCACATAGGTGTGCGTGGGTTCAAATCCCATCCCCCGCATTTTTTTAAACTTTCAAGGAATGAATAAACTTTGAATACATCATTCTTCCTGAGTTAAGCCTTTGAAACTAGTGAAACTAAAATATCCTATAATAATGGATGATTCAAAACATTTTTTGACTCTTAAAACCCGAAAAATATGAGAAAGTTGTTTATTCTTCCATACAAAATTTTTAAGAGGAAAATTTGGATTTTAGTGTTTACTTCCTTAATAATTAGCTTTTTAAATCATATTTGATATTAGTCTATCTGAAATAGATAAATATTAAATGGTGTAAATTTTGCTTACATGGAGACCTAACTATCAAGAGTTCCAAGAAATGTTTGCAAATGACTATTGCTTGAAGATTTTACTAATAATCTATCAACAAAACCAAAAAAATATATTTCCTTGTGCAGCTGATGTTTCTAAAATCCTAGACATACATATTACTACTGTAAGCAAGTATTTAGAATTATTAACCAAATTTCATTTTATTAACAAAGATCAAATATTCAATAAGCCAGGAAAGCCATCATATTACAAAACTCAAATTGATGATTTAACAATTAATCTTGAATTCTCATTGATGGCTAAAAAACTTGATAAAATGATTCAAAAACCAAAATTTCAAAACGTATTAATTCGTGAAAAACCTAATCTCTCCCCACGAGTAGAATACCTTTTTAAAAATGATGGTACTATTAAAAAATTGATTGTACAGCAAAAAACAAAAGCAAAACGTATCATTCGAAGAAATATTGTACTTTCTAATATTGAAAGTAATTTTATGAAATATCTCCCTTATCCTACAATGGAGTTTCAGTCTTTCACAGACATATGCAACAACGCGGGGATTTATGATATAATAACCATAAAAACTCTTCTCCCCTTTCTTAAAAAATTAGAGAGATATAATATCGTAGAAATAAAACAAATTTGAGGCGATTTTAATGAATAAGATGTTGATGTCGAATAGTAATAAAATCCATACCAGAATTGCAGAATTTCGATCAAGACAAAAAAAGCAAGCTATCTTTGCTACTTCTATATGGTTGTTATTAGCAATGGGATTAACGGTTGTTATAACACCAATATTTCAGATCTATGAGTCACCATTAAGAAATTTGATTACATCATTTGTGATAGTTGTTGTTTTTCTGAGTTGGATCAGCTACATTCCATTTATTGGAATTTTAATTGTCATAATTCTTCGAACACGAAGTAAAAACTATCTAAATCAATTAATTCCTAATTTTGGTCTTTTAATAGTCATAACATTTGTAGCTCTTAGTCCTTTCATTGAATTGAAAGAAGATGACGTTATTACAATCATATTTACGGGATTTATGCTATTATTAATTATCCTTGAATCTATTTTTCTTCGTTCTGTCATTCAGGGGGCAAGACAAAATACGAAACCCTTATTTTTATGGAGTTTTTATCAAGATCCATTTTTCGCTTTCCAAGGAACCATCATTACACAGCATTCTTTATCAATTGAGGAAGAAAATGATGGTTATTCCCAAAGACCTTTTTTTCTTAATTTTTCAGAAATAATTCAGTTTTGTCCTACATTAAAACATTTTAAAGAAAAAATTAAAGATTATGCCTCATTTCTGACCGAAAGAAGTGAATTAGTTGGATGGGACTCTGAGAAAGATGTCATAAAACTATACCCAAGAGTTCTTATTGGAAAACCTGATCTAGGATTAGGAATTACTTATCTGTGGAGTATTCTGAAAAAAATGATCCGAAAGGTAGAACTTACCTATGTATCTATAAATTATGATAAAAAGGAAATTTCTCTTAGAATTAACAAAGATGATTATAACCTATTACATGATGTTACCTTTCATCTACTAGGACAATCTATATTGAATCAATTTAAACTTTCAATTATAGAATTTCTGAATAATAATCCAGAGAAAGCATACTCAATTCTTTATTTATCCTCAAAAGGACAAGAATAATTCTTATATATTAAAAATACCATAATACACACGATAGTCTCTTTTTATACTTAATAATAGAAGATCAAGTTATAGGGGGAAAGAAAATTCCATTTATCATTCCTTTACTTCTCCTATTAAATATATGGTTTTAGTTTCAATTATTTTAGCTCTAACTATCACCCCGAGACTTAAATTGGGATTATTAAAAAGAATTGGTAAATAAGAAGTGTTTCGACCTAAGAATTGTCCTTTCTTTGTACCATATTCATCTATTATCACTTTCCCCTCCCAATCGATCCATTGTTCAAGCTTTTTTTGCGTAATATTTCTACAAATCTTTGATAACTCTCGACTTCGTTGTGACTTAATATGAGTTGGGACCTTTTCTGGTAATCCACTAGCTTCAGTTCCAGGACGATCAGTGTACTTTGAAATATTGACAATTTCAAATTGGATTTTGTGTAATAAGTCAACTGTGTTTTGATAATCCTGTTCGGTTTCCCCTGGGAATCCGACAATGATATCAGTTGCTAATACTAAATCTGGAATATTTTTCTTCAATTTTGCTATTAGGTCGATAAAATACTTCATATCTTCTTTTCTTTGCATGGAACGAAGTATTTTATTTGATCCTGATTGGATAGGAAGGTGAAGGAATTTAAAAATGTTAGGAGACTGAAAATTCTGTATTAGTGGTTGAAGGAAGTTTTGTACCATATAAGGAGTCATCATGCCTATTCTAACAAAGAATTCCTGTTTGAAGTGATTAATTGATTCTATTAAATCAGTTAAATTAACTTGGGGTTTTAGATCTATCCCATATGTCCCAGTATCTTGTGAAGTTAACCAGATTTCACGCGAACCTGAAAATAATGCTTGCTTTATCTCTGTTAGAACATTTTCTTTAGCACGAGAACGAAGACTTCCTTTAGCTTTTTGAACTATACAGAAGGAACATTTTCCTAAACAACCGCGAGATATTTCAATTATGGTAATCACTGGATTATATTGACTTCGTCCTTTTAAATAAAGTTGTGACCAGACGTCTGAATCGGTATATTTAACTTCGGGGACATAATTATTATTCAAGAGCAATATGATGTCTTTGGCTACTTCAGGAAATAGCACTTTAGCATTTGGGATATTTTCTGTGATCCAATCCCGCATGACAACGGGTAGACACCCAGTAATTATTACCTCTTTTTCAAATGCTAAATTTAAAAGTAAACTTTTCATTCGATGCTCAGTATTTTGTTTGACTACACAAGTATTTACTATAACTGTGTTTGCTTCTTCAAAGGATTCTGTAATTTGATATTGATGTTGTTTTAAAGTGCCTATTAATCCCTCTGCTATTGCTTGATTAGCACTACATCCGAAATTTAAGACATGAATTACATGATTTGTCATTTTGGGGTCTTTCATAATTTTAGAAGCCACAACTGGTACAACTACGTAATCTTTTTTTAAGATCTGATTACTTGGAAAACCTGCCAATCCTTCAGTCATCCGTGAGAATCTTGCGAACAGTAACCATGTATGTTGATGAAAAAGACATTGACGCAATGGCAGAATTAGTTCGTAATGGAAAATACCCCAACCGATCAGAATTAGTCAGAGCTGCCATTCGTGAACTGATAGACAAACATCGTGGTTAAAATCCCTCTTATTTTAAATAATATATTCTAAATGGCTTAATTCATCCAAGAATGTAATTTTTGAATCCATTCAGCAAGTAAAGGAATAATGCTAATAGTAGTCAAACCTTCCATGTTACATCGGATAGTATCTGTACTAAATATGCCTCCAGAATTAACCGCTAACAACTTTTGAAAATTGGATGGTGAATGAACAGCATGAACATATGCAAAAAACACTTGTTTTGCTCCCTGTTGTTTTAAAAGTTTAGCTGCACCAATCATTGTACCTCCTGAACTTACAAGATCATCAACAACAACTATATTCTTTCCTTTTATTTCTAGATTTAATTTTGAGATTGTTTGAGTCACTTCTCCAGTATTTGGATCCCTTTCTTTGTGAATCGCTCCATGGAAAGGCGATCTAATTGCTGTTGCAGCTGCATAGGCTAAGGAAATTGCTCCAACATCTGGCGATAAACAAATTAACTCCTCACCTTTTAGAGATAAGTGATTTTGTAGACCCTTAATTAAAATGGGAATTGCAGAGATATCATAAGCTTTAGAATGAGTAAATATCTTTTGAATATCACTTTTTCCAAATATATGAGAATTTATAGTTAAGAAATCATCTATTCCCGCACTTTCTAACATTTCAGCTAGATATTGTATAGAAATAGGGTCTCCTCTTCGTGTTTCACGATCTTGTCTTGAATAAATATGATATGGAAAAATACAAGATATTCGAGCTGGATTATACTGTTTTATGTTATAAATCGTCCATAAAAGAGAAATTAAATAATCATTCTTATTTTGGTCAGCTCCCAGTTGTACAACCACCACCACATGTGATTCACTAATTTGGTTCTCATTTGAAAATACCAATCTAGGACATATTTCCCCATCAGGAAAAATACGTTCTTCAATGGCTATAAAGGTAGCGTTGGGGATTCTATCAGCTAGTAATCTAGCAAAATCAGGATGGCCAAAAATAATAAGTCCCATAATTTTTCCTCAAATAATAAGATGTTTCTTAGCAGAAAATTAGTAAATAAAAAAATTTGGTTTTCTTTTTAATCTAATTGAGGAATTTTAAAATATCATTTTTTTCTTTTAGATTTTCAGATTAAAACAGGGACTGATACATTGATGAATAAAGATAAGTCAAACGCATGGTTTACGGGAAATATGCTATTATTAGGGTTAATATCTTTTTTTGCTGATGTTTCAGGAGAAATGATGACCCCTGTTTTACCTCTTCTTATTGCAGAGTTGGGTGGATCAAATTTAATCATTGGTTTCATTGGAGGATTCGGAGATGCTGTTGCAAACATAGTTAAAGTATTCTCTGGTTATTGGGCTGATATTACTGGGCGTCGTAAACTCATTATCTCAATAGGATATGGGATCCCATTTTTTGCAAAATTTGGTATTGGAATTTCTTCCTCTTGGGTACAAATATTAATATTAAAACCGATAGAACGATTAGGGAAAGGAATACGTGGTCCACCCCGAGACGCATTATTAGCTGATTTAGTTTCTTATGAACTTAGGGGAAAAGCTTTTGGATTTCATAGAATGATGGACACTGCTGGAGCTATAATGGGGTCATTTTTGGCTTTAGTGATTGTAATTGCTTTTTTTGACTCTTTTCATAGCAGTTTAAATATCCTACAGCTAATTATTATAATTTCAGCTTTTATAGCTCTTTTTGCAGTCATTCCAATAGTATTTTTAACAGATTCGCCAAAAGAAAGGAAAGAAAGCAAAGGAAAAGATTCTACGCTACTTGAATCAATATTTAAACTCCCAAAACCATTTTTTAAATTCCTACTTATCTCAACAATCTTTGGTTTTGCAAATTTCACAATATTAATCTTTATCATTCATACTAAGACTGTAATTTTAGGTATTGATGAAACAACATCATTATTTTTGCAAACAGCAGTACCGATCTTTCTATTTATTGTGTTTAATATCACTTATACCCTCCTTTCCATTCCATTTGGAAGTTTTTCAGATAAATATGGTCGTAAAAGGATTTTTGGATTTGGACTTATACTTTATATAATTACAACGGTCGGAATGGCTTTATCAAATAATCTATTTATTTTTATTGTAATTTTTGGAATATATGGTGCTTTTAATGCTGCTACTGATGGTATACAAAAAGCATTTGCAGTAGATTTACTTCCTTCAAAATATAAAGGAACAGGAATTGGATTATTACAAACTATTATGGGTTTGGCAAGTATAGGAGGAGGAATTATTGCTGGAGCCTTGTATGACATCAAACCATCGTTTGCATTTTTCTATGGAGGGTTGGTTGCCATAATCGCGCTATTTTTACTCAATATATGGGATTTCGAATCGCTTGAGAAAGATTGAGCTTAAAAGTTAATGAAAAATACTAGTTCTTTTTCCTTCCTCTTAAGCTTCAATTTTCAATCTTTATACATGAATTTCGTGCAGATGATCAAATTTTATAGAAAAATGAATTGAATAAAGGGTTCATAATTTGAATTAACAGTTAGTAATATACCATTAAGTAAATAATTATAAAATATACCTTTTTAAAATGGAAAGAATAACTAAAACTGATTAATTTTCTAACATTCAATAAATTAATCTTTTAAAAAGTCTTTCTTGATAATTGGACACTCCAGCAATTAAGCTTAAAAATTTTGAAGAGGGGAGAAATAATTGCTGACGATCAGGATTAAACCGCAAAATTCAATCTTATTGGTTGGAAATTAAATTTTCTGAATCGGATTAAGGAAAATAGCCCCGATGGTGTAGCCTGGCCTAGCATTGATGGCTGTCAAGAGGTTTGTGCATTAAGATAGCCCCGCAGAGCCCATCCGACTCGGGTTCAAATCCCGATCGGGGCGCCATTCCTTTAATAGGGCGCATAGCTCAGCCAGGTAGAGCGACAGGCTTTTATTGATTGGAATTATAACAATCAGAAGAAACCTGTTGGCCGAGGGTTCGAATCCCCCTGCGCCCGTTATTTATTTTTATAGCTCTTCAGAAATACCAATTATTGATAAGAACAATTATTATTCTATTTGACCTAATATCCAATTTAGTCCTGAATATTACTCGTCCATTAGTACCCATTTTAATTAAAAAGAAAGGATCAAAAGTAATGCAAGAACCGTTTGGTCTACTATAGAGAAAGTTTTCCGATTCATTAAACCTAAAGAGTTTTTACAAATACCTTTGAAACAATCGTTTCTTTAGGCAAATTTATAATAGTCTACTCTCTCCACCTCCCATTGTCAGAATTAACATCTATTTAACATATAAATAAAGAATTTCCTGCTGGGGTGGCTTAGCCTGGTATAGCGCGGGACTCATAATCTGAGAACCATTCTCACATGAGTAAAAGGGCAATGATTCGCGCTAGGATGAGAAATCCCGAAGTCGAGGGTTCAAAGCCCTCCCCCAGCACTTTCTTTATTTCTATTTGCTACTCCTCTTGCTCCGATAGTGTAGCTTGGCCCATCATTCAGGGCTCTCAATGAGAATACCAGGTGGTCTCTCAGGGGACCCCCTGAGACCCGGGTTCAAATGTCTTTTTCCGAGGAAACAGACTGAAATTCCCGGTCGGAGCATCTTAATTAGCTTACTTTTAAAAAACTGAACTTTGTTCTTAATCTTCAATTTTTATTTAAGGTATGAACAAATATCAAGTCTATAACTTCTCTATCCGCCTAGAAGCCCTTCCATACCTGGAGGTAGCCCTCCTTGAGGACCACGTCGCCCCCGCATCTTTCGCATTACTTTGAGTTGCTTTGACATTTGGTTGAATTGTTGTAATAACAGTTTGACCTCTTGAGGTGAAGTACCAGAACCACGAGCAATTCTTTGGATTCGACTTCCTTTGATAATACGAGCATTATCAAGTTCCTCATCAGTCATAGCTGAACAAATTGCTATAAACCGTTTTACACTTTCTTTACTCTCTGCTTCTAGATCAGTATGTCCGGCCATTAAACCCCCAACTCCTGGAATTTTTGAGACAATTTTTCCAAGAGATGATTGTTTATTTGCAGTTTCCATTTGGGTTTTAAAATGTCTTAGTGTTAATTTTCCTTTTTTAAAGGCATCTCGTAACTCAGCTGTGTCTTCTACTCCAAAAGCTTCATTTACACTTTCAACTAATCCCTCTATATCTCCCATTCCCAGCAACGAACCTACAAATCGTGTTGGATTGAATTCAACTAGATCTTGTATTTTTTCACCTTCTCCATAAAAACGAATGACTCCACCAGTAATAGCAACTGCTGATAACGCTCCTCCTCCTTTTGCTGAGCCATCCATTTTAGTTAAAATTATAGATCCAATAGGGGTTGCTCGATTAAAAGCATCAGCTTGAGCTTGAGCTTGTTGTCCTATGGATGCATCAATGATAAGGATAATCTCAGTAGGTTTAGCAGTTTTAGCAATTTCTTCCATTTCTTTAATTAAGGCTTTTTCCTCTTTATGACGCCCTGTAGTATCAATTAATATTAAATTTGTGCTTTTCTTTTCCTTAAAATGCTTTAACCCATTTTTAATAACATTTATTGCCTTTTTTTCTTTTTCTTCCCCATATACCTCTATTCCAATTGGTTCTATATACTGTTTAAGTTGTGCTAAAGCTCCAGGACGAAATGTATCTCCTCCAATTACTCCAACCTTAAACCCGCGTTTTTGATAGTAATTTGCAAATTTTCCGATTGAGGTTGTTTTTCCTGATCCTTGAATACCAATAAACATTAGGATATTTAGTTCATTGGGATTTAATCTTAAAGGAGCATATCTTTTTCCAAGTAAATCCGTTAATTCATCATAAATAACTTTAATCGTATAATTTTTTCGACTTACAGCCATTGGAATCTGATCTTGCAAGGCTCGTTTCTTAACTTTTTGACTTATATCTAAAACTAAGTCTAAATTAACATCAGTTCCTAATAATGCATTTTCAAGGTCTTGGATGAGCTCATTGATTAACTTTTCATCAACAATAGGAGCTCCTCTGACTTTCAATATAGTTTTTCTTAAGGAAGAGCTCAATGATTCTAGCATGTTTAACAATTCCTCTTTTTGACAATTGATTTAACATTCGCTATTACTTTTTTAAATATGAAGGTAATTTATTTTTACTTCTTAATCTAGAAAACCAAGAGATTAAGGGGAGAATATTATGATTCTTTTTAATTGACTATCTTTATGTTATTCCAGCTATTTTGATTCAAATACAATAACTAATTTTGTCTTTTAACTGTCCAATAGAAAATGAAGGATTGTTATGACTTGTGAACTCATATATTCAGTTTTACCTAGAGATATTTTTCTTGAATTTTGTAATAATTCTTTATTCTCGATTTGAAACCCTAGATGATCCCCAATAACAAAAGTATTAGACTCTGAAATCGCTGAATCTAATTTAGTACCATTTTTATCCAGCAAAAGGATTGATTGATCGTTTAGGATCACGTCTAAATCTTGTGATTGAATATTGATACCTGGAAATTCTTTACCTACAAATATCTTTTTAAGGACACCAGCAATTGCCCGTTCATCTGGATTCAATCCTCGTACCTTATTTCCATCTATTTCCATAATTTTTTGATTTTTCTGGAAAAAAATACTCAAAAACACATCTTTTCGAAAATCATTCGAGAGATAAAATGCTGAAGAAATACATCGACAAATAACATCCAATCGTCCATAAGCTGTTAAAGAATTAAGGGATAATGGTTGAGATGTATCAACAGTATTGGAGATAATTAGGAATTTACGCATTTTTTCTCGTACCTGATTATAACAATAAAAGTAATGTAAAAGGGAGGATAAGATTAAAAAAATATCTTTTTTGATTTTCATTGAACTTAGTGTTCATTAGAGATTCTAATAATTATCCTTAATATATTAATCTTTTATAAAAATCAGTAAAACAGAGAAGTGGAAATAGTTTATTATCGTAAGAAATTTTGCCTCAAATAAGACAATTTGTTGAATAGAAACTTTAGATTTTAGATTTTCTTCTTTAAGATGAAGGCATAGTTAATGGACTCCAAAATTCTAGAGAAAGTTGAAAAGGTAATTACAGACATCCATTGTTGTAATGCTTGCCTAGGTCGACAATTTGGTAACCTATTATCAGGACTCACTAATTATTCACGAGGGATTGCACTAAAAATAATAGTATTGATGGAATGGGAACATCGTTATAGAATACAAGATGTTAAAGCAACTATTTTCAGCTCTCTTCTTTCTAAAGATTTTGATATAGGGATTAAATCGCTCCAAAGACATTTCCCAGATGTTATTAGTTCATCAAAACCATGTGATATTTGTCACGACCTTCTTTTAGCAGATAATTTAGATCAACTTACTCAAAAAGCTTTCATTTCGTTAAAGGAGTATGAATATTCGACATTCCTCGTAGGTAGTATATTTCCACCTGTTATACTTGATTCAGAAGATAATATTCGAAGTTCCTATAACTTGGAATTTGGTGAATCTATTAAAGCAGAATTCAATCGTGAAATTGGCAAACGTTTACAAAGCCTTGTACCTAATGTGATTGTAGAATTCAAAGCACCTGATATTGTGGTTACTTATGATCTCATTGAAGATAAAGTACTCATAAAGAGCAATCCCCTTTTTATTTTAGGACGATATCGGAAACTTGAGCGGGGCATTCCCCAATCACGATGGTTTTGTCGAAAGTGCAGAGGAAAAGGCTGTGAAAGATGTAATTTTACTGGAAAAATGTATCAAGATTCTGTTGAAGAATTCATATCAGAACCATTTCTTTTAGCTACAAATGCTTCCTCAAGTAAATTTCATGGAGCTGGACGTGAGGATATTGATGCACGAATGGTTGGAACAGGTAGACCATTTGTTCTCGAAATCTCAGAACCACGTATTAGAAATGTGAATTTAGATCAGCTAAAGATTCAGATTGAGGAAAAAGCTTTGGGAAAAGTAGAAGTAGAGTTTAAGGGGTTCACTAATCGAGCTAAGGTTCGAGAATTAAAAACAAGGTCTACTAAAACTGCAAAGGCTTACCGAGCTCAGATCTCATTGAATCCTCCTATAGAAATAACGGAAACATTAAAGAAAGGGATTATAAAGAATTTTCAAGAAAGTATCATTAAACAACGTACTCCTCACCGAGTTGTTCATCGTAGAGCTGACAAAATTCGCGATAGAAGAGTAATCACGTTTAGATTCGAACATATATCACCTCAGGAAATTACAGTTTTTATTTTATGTGAGGGGGGTTTATATGTTAAAGAATTAATTTCTGGTGATGAGGGGAGAACTACCCCTAGTTTATCTATGCTGCTTAATACGCAAGCTATAGTAACTAAACTAGATGTGATCGAGGTTCTTGAACCTTCAAACTCATTACTTTCAACAAATCCTGCTCAGTCAGATTAATTATTTTTGAACGATTTTTTATATAAGAAAACTATTTTTGATATTCAATTTCTCCATCTAAATGACGTTATGATACATTAATACGTGTAATTATTCACAAGCCCCTACATATAGTATAATAACACCGAGGATCTTAATATGGTTAAAAAATCTAAGGGTAGCAGCTTCAGGACTAGGAATTTGTTACATAAACATCCCAGAAAGCGAGGAGTACCCTCCTTATCCCGTGTTCTTACTGAATATGAAGTTGATTCTAAGGTTAACATAATTATAGAACCAAGTATTCAAAAAGGACAACCACACAGGCGATTTCATGGAAAAACAGGTGTTATTCTTGAAAAACGGGGCCAAGCATACCTTGTTCAAGTCACGGATGGAAATTCTCAAAAGAAAATAACCACCCGTCCTGAACATTTAAGAGCTCAATCTGAATAATTCAGTCTATCTAAGACCATTCTACAGGATTGGGGAATATATGGTTAGAAAAATCACAGAGGAAAAGCCAATTCCTCTAGGCCAAGTTTTTGAACTACTCCAGGTACGAGAGGAAGCTGGAATTAATTACGTCCAGCGAGTAACTGCTCAGCATGCAGAAAAACTGTCTCGTAATGCAGCTTATTCAGAACAAGTCATTGAATCATTTCAAAAGGATTTTAATCTATCTCGTCTACTTGCCGTCCAACTTGTCAATCTTAATCCGAAAACAACAAAGGATGTTAAATCAGTGGTAGGGGATCGATTATCTAATGATGAAATCGAAAAATTGCTTGAATGTTATTCAGAATTTGTAACTAAACTCTTATCATCTGCACCTCCCAGTAAAACTGAAGAAGAAGAATCTGAATTAGAAAAAGATACAGGAGAAGGGTTTGAAGATCTATAACTTCCCTTATATACGTCTTCTCAAAATCAACCATCTTTTATAGTAATCAAAGTTTTAATCTTACTTGGGCAGGTAGTCTAGCTTGGTATGATCCTAGTTTCGGGAATTAGAGGTCGTGAGTTCAAATCTCACCCTGCCCATCCATATCTAACCTCTATTAATAGGTGAAATAAATAATATACTTTAAATTTGTTGAAAATTAAAACTTGGTTTTTAGGATATTTACTTAATTCCAGTATGAATTAAGTGGTTCAGAAGAACGAAGTCATTCTTTGTTTATAGTTCTATTATTTCTTATCAAAATTATCTCGCTCAATCAGGTTGTCAATAATTGTAGTATTCATATATGGATTTTTGAAAGTAATAATGGTGAACTAAATGAATATACTACCAAATTATTTAACATGTATTGAGCTTCACCTTCAACATCATTCACTACCTCAAGTTATTGATCACGTCATTTTTACGACACAAACAGCATTATCCATTGCTAAAGAACTCAAAGCTCTTTTTCCAACTTTAAATTGTCAATTAGTTTTAGCAGGTGGAATGTTACACGATATTGGAAGAAGTCAATCTCATAATATAGATCATGGGATCATTGGAGGAGAAATTATTAAACAACATGGATTCCCAGCCGAATTAGTATATATTGTTGAAAACCATATTTTTGCTGGTATTTTAAAGGATGAAGCATACGAATTTGGTCTTCCAACAAAAGAATATTTACCAAGTACTATCGAAGAAAAAATAGTAGCCTATTCTGATAATATATCCAAAAACCTTCAAATTTTAAGTCGCGAAGAAGTCTTGAATTATTTTTCAAAATATTTAAGCATGAATCATCCTGTTATGAGAAGAATCAATGAACTCCATGAAGAAATTGAAACATATTTAAAGATTTCAAGAAGTGAATAAGACTATGAGATTATTACCAAATCTAGATTCCTTAACAAAATACTTGCAACAGAATTTTGATGATATTTTTTTAATTATACATCCTCAAGCTGATCCTGACGCAATAGGAGCTGTTATTGGGATAAATGCTTTGATAAGATATTATAATCCTAAGGTAAAGATTTTTTTGTTGAAAAACTCATTTAATCATCTGGGAGAAAGAATATTTCATGAATCTGAATTAAAAATTGATTTAATTTTTGAGAATGAAACTCCGTTACAAGGTTTAATCATTCTTCTTGATACTCCTCAAATCATTCCAGAGACAATCGATCCCAAAAATAAATTGATAATTATTGATCACCATATCAAACAAGACCTATTATTTCCGATTGAATTTGATTTTAGAGCTGAATCATTTTATTCAACGACAGAAATTATCACCTCCATTTTTTATCATGATAAAATACCATTGAATGCTTCTGTTAGGAAAGCTTTGCTTGCAGGCTTACTTTTTGATACACAAAGATTTCTCCATGCTGATTCAAATGTTTTTCACGCAGTTATGTTTTTAATTCAAGAAAATTTTAAGATATATCAAGAAACTCTGAATTTATTATTGTTTGATAGAGAATTCTCTGAAAAAAGAGCCTGTATCAGGGGTGCTCAACGAATGAAGCTAGTAAAAATATCTAATTTCGATTTTTTATTTACCCACGTAAGTTCATTCGAAGCAGCTGTGGCAAGAGCTCTTCTACGATTGGGAGGTGATGTAGCAATTGTTATTTCAATACATAAGTATGAAACTCGAATTAGTCTTCGAGCTTCATCCCAATTCATCTTAGAAACAGGGATTTCTTTAGGTAAGGATATTATTCCAGTATTAGTCTCAGATTATGGAGGAATAGGAGGGGGTCATGATGGAGCTGCTGGTTACAACAATAAGAAAAAATTAGGGATAAATGAGGTAAAAACAAAAATTATAAATCTGTTTAAGGAGATTTGTACCACTATTGAATAAATTATTTTTCATATAAGTGATAAGTGATTTTTTTATTATAATATCAATTCTTCACGGATTAAATCATATTCCTCTTTATCCACTTCGAAAGTATCATATTTCATTTCTTTTTGGGCAATTAGAACTGCTAAATTATGTTTACATTGAATGATTCTTTCATTTAGTACTTCATTTTGAAAATCGTAACATCGACACCAAAAAGGATTAACTATCACTAAATAATTCCTTTCATTTCCCACTACAACCCATCGTTCAATAACACCATTAATAAGATACTTTTTAACTCTATTCTCACTTACTAATCTATTTGCTTCATTTTTTCTATCTTTAAACTCTGTAGTCACGATTTTTCCACCAAGGAGAGTAGATAGGTTGTTGCTTCGAAGAGATCTGTTGAACGATCCGCTTCAGTATTCAATTCAGATAATTTTTGATTATAAACTTCATCTGGAAGCTCTTCAATTTTCTGACGGAGATTTATTTCCTCGAGTTTTCGATCTAATGATTTTTTCTGATCTTGCAACTCATTAATTAATGAACGAAAGTGCACCCTGATTTTTTCTAACTTTATTTGAATTGAATTATCTTCATTCATATATTCTTCTTTTAATGAGTTATAAACATGATCTTGAATTTTATCTCGTTTTTCGTGAAGTTTTTGAAGGCTATTAACCACTCTTTCTTTCTCCTGTATGAGGATTAATAGACCATGTGGTTTTTCTTCTTCATTATCTGCTTTTTCTTCAATATTTTTTAATTCATGACTTATTTCATTAATTTCTTTACCTAGGTCATGCTCTTCAATCATAGCTCTTAATTTTAATTTCTCAAGCTTAACTTCAAGCTCAGATTTACGCTTTTTCACCTTCAATAGAGATGCGAGCTTAATTATTTCCTCAGATGAAAGATTTTGTTCATCTATAATCATAATTGTCTTGACTCCATTTTCAGAGTATTCTCATTATTCACGATATTTTGGTTTATTTATATTTTAAAGATTCTTTTGGGGGAAATTATTAAAGATTTAAATGCCATTAGTTGACTTGTATAGGTCTTATGAAACCGAAAATAAAAAAGGTTAGTTATTTCAAGGTTTCTAGAAAAATAAACTGTATTCTACTTAAAGAAAGTATTATATATTGAAACCAGATATTCAGATTAATAAAATTACTGAAATTTAGAATCTTGGAACAAAACTTTAAAGGCTTCCTGATGATTGTTTAAGTTTTCCTCCAAAAAAATTTAACTAATATAATATGAGACAGCTTAAATGCTTCAATTAGCAAAAGGTCATGAAAAGGGAACTCTTGCACTTCTCACAATAATCCCATTATTGTTCTTCTATGGACTAGTCCATTCAATTTTAATACTATCAATCCCAATAATTTTTGTGATCTTAGTATTTCATTTGTTTTTCTATAGAGATCCAAACCGAATAATCACCCCTGAGGATTCCTATTTATTTTCTCCTGCTGACGGAATAATTTATGAAGTAGATCCAAAAGATGGGATTGTACGTATCAGAATGTCCCTCCTGAATGTTCATGTTACTCGTATGCCAGTTTCTGGAGTAATTACAAATATAACAGAGCAAAATGGGAAACATTGGCCTTTCTTTTCCTTCCTTTCTCGAGGCACAAAAGAAAATCAAAGACAAAATATTGAAATTGATAGTATTAATGGAAGAATAAGAGTGACTCAGATTGCTGGAATGATTGCACGAAAATGTAGTATTTTTTATCCTATAAAAACGCATATTGAGCAAGGCCAACGTTTAGGTATTATTCATTATGGAAGTGAAGTAGATCTACATTATCCTCCAGAAACATTTCAAGTGCTTGTCCACAAAGGAAACAAAAGCATTGCTGGAGTTACAAAAATAGCAAAAAAGATTGAAAACTAAAATAATCTGGTCGAGGAAAGCTAGTTATGGTAAGAACAAATAAATTCTTTTTTATTGCCTTAAGCTTTACCTTGTTTAATGGATTATGCGGTTTATTAGGTATTAGTTTAGCTCTGAATTCAAAATTCTTACAAACCACACCATTTGCCCCTGTCCAATTAATAATTCTTGGTGCTATCTTTGATTTCTTAGATGGAAAAATTGCTAAGATGGCTGATTCTGAATCTACAATTGGGCTCTATGCTGATTCAGTTTGTGATATCCTAACTTTTGCTGTTCTTCCTGGAATTTTACTAATTAAAGCTCCGCTTATATTCAATGAAAACGCATTATTTTCAAATTTCTTTAGTCTTTTAATTGCTATGTTCTATTCTCTAGCAGGATGGGCAAGATTAGTTCGTTTTACATTTTATCCAACAAAAATTTATTTCGAAGGGTTCCCTTCCCCAGCAGCAGCATTATTAGTCGGTTCTAGTGCGGTTCTGGCACGATTTAGAGAATTGAATTGGGTTTTTTGGCCTACTGGCGAATTATTAACCTTCATTGCTGTTATAGCAGCGATTTTAATGGTTTTACGTATTCCTTATCCTACACCCAAGCGTCAAATGACATCTGATACCACTTTTATAATAATTGCTGGTATTGTGGTGATTGTCTTTTTTTTCCTCCCCTCATTAATAACCCTTAGTGGAGTTCTATTTATTGCAATATTATATACAATTCTCGGACCATATTATCTCCAAATTACAGAGAAGAAAAAGGAATCCACCATCAATGAGATAAATGGAAAATAGAAACTATTATTCTATATTAGCATAGAAAAATGAATAAACATGCTCATTTCTTTTAAGGTCAATTAGAATGCCCTTAATAGTCTTGAAAAAATTATTAAGTGATTTTTGGTCAATTTTAAAAGATAAATCAGGATAAGAAATATCTTCAAGTATTAATCCTACAGAGGGAGCGATGGGGGGCCTTGGCCAATCAGCTGTTTTATTCAATAGATTCAGAGTATGATCAGAATTATATCGACCTTCAGATATCTCTATTAAATGCCCAACAATTCTCCTTACTTGATGCCATAAAAAAGATCTGGATTCAATTCTAATTTGGTAGGTATTATCTCCATGAGATATTAATTCAATACTTTTAAGATTTCTAATAGTTTTAGTTGGATTTTTTAAGTCTTCTTTAGAGAAAAATTGAAAATCGTGGGTGCCTTGAAGATATTGAAGAGCTTTTTTGGATTCATCAATATTAAAATTTTCCATTATAAGAAAGTAGGAATATCTTCTAGAATTCGCATCATATCTTGGATTAAAAGCTGAAGAAACTTCCCTTACTCCAAGGATACAGATATCATCTGGGAGATATGAATTAATTTCCGTTAAAATGGGAAATTGAGAACATTTTAGAGAAAAAACTTGTCTCAATGCTCCAACACCCCGATCTGTTCTGCTAGCTATCTTTATATTTGAATTATTAATAGAATTTAGTAATCGTGATTCCTTAAGGGACATGGCAACTTTTGTTAGAATGTTTGTAGAATCGTGGAATTGTTTACTAAAGCCACTGTATTTTAATGATGGAAGATATGATAAAAGAAAAGCATAATTATTCATTTAGAATCAATCCGAGATTCTGTTCTTTGAGTGATGACTTTAGCAATTTTGATTTCATTGGAATAAAAAAATTTTGTGAATATATCAATTATAGTCTTTTTATCTCTCATGGATAGAAGTTTAATTTCTTTTTGAGGAAAATTCTTAACCCAAAACTTAGAAAAATCTGTTTCTTGCTCTTTTGTGAATATATCTGACTTACTTCCAATCAAAAGTAACGGAACATTACTAAATTCATTTATTATTTGTTTTAAAAGATTTATTTGTGCTTGAAGAGCCTCATACTGGGTAAAATCAAAGATGAAGACTATAGCAGTTGCTAGAGTTTTAATTGCTGCAAGAGCTCGAAGCTCAATTTGATTTCGTTCCGTGAGTAGACGATCCAAAATTCCTGGTGTATCAACAATCTGAACTATTATATTAGTCAAAGGTTTAATTGCGTCTTTAGATCCGAAAATTGGTATTTTAAGGTGTCCTAGTGTTACTTCTTTTGTTGTAAAGGGGTAAACACCAATTTCTGGAGTCGCATCAGTTATTGTATTCACTAAGGAACTCTTTCCGACATTGGGATACCCAGCTATACAAAATATTGGTTGGGTTAAATCAATTCCTGGTAATAAACGCATTTCTTGGCGTACTTTTTCAAGAAATTGTAATCTCTCGTCAAGTCGTATAATTACAGATTTCATACGTCCGAATGCAGATCTTCGAATAAATTTTGCATCTATAACAGAAGCTGCCCTCCAAGCATTTCCTAAATGTTCACGTTTTATTTTCCATACAACCTCTGCTGTTCCAGTAATAGAACCTAGGGTTTTTTTTAGCTCATTAATATCATAGCTTAAATCTAAGATTTCAACATAATAAGCATTTATAGTATCCGAATCCAGTTGAGGAAATTCTTCAACAATACGAAATAATCGAGATCTTAACTCTTTTGAAAGAAGTTCAATTCTAGTAGCTTCTTTTCGTCTCATTCTAAGAAGAGGAGGAACATTTTCAGATGTTCCTCTAATAGATGTTTTCATTACAGCTGTTTGGGCCATCTGGAATAATTTTTCCGCTTTAGGAATTGGGATTATTTCACGGAATGGATTAAAAGAAGGCATCAAACATCACTTATTAGCACTTAATTTTTGAATCAGAGATTGAACGAATTCTACTGATACCATCTATGGATTCAATAATTTTAGTAACAGCAAGAGGAACAAGTTCTTTCCATTGATTCCCTTCAAGCATTAATTTACGAATTCTAGTTCCATTTAATTCAGATCGATTAAAAGGCCCAATAGGTTTAACCGTGACTCCTGCCTCAAAAAATAACCTTTTTGTCAATTCATTATTAGTGATAGCATAAGTAAAAGGAGGACAATAACTTTTAAGGTGTTTTACCCAAATAGAGTATCTGTGAATATCAGGAACCGATGTAATAATAATTTTAGAAAGAGGAAGATTAGCCTCAATAAGAGAGTTGTGAATCATTAAAATCCGTTCCCCTGCGGTAAAAGGGTTTTGAAAGGTATGAGATTCTTGAGTGCTTCCAATTGCCACAATAAGCTCATCCCCCTGAGCTAAAATTTGTTTTGTTGCTTGTAAATGACCATTATGAAAAGGATTGAACCTTCCAACAAAAATTCCACATTGATTCGTCATAATTTATCCCCATCATTGGGTTTTTCCTTTTTATCACTATTTAATTTTTTTTTCTTCTCCAAAATTGCATCATCAAGGGTAATATCACCAAAAGCTACAGCTTCAGCCAGTTGAGAATCAACAGTTAAACGGTTATCTGATCTTTGTCTACTCCAATTCTTTATTTCTTTAATGTGACCTTTGGGAATGAAATTTCTTACCATATCATTGTATTGCTTTCCAGACCTCTGTGCAATAGAAAATGCTGCCCCTTCATTTATTCCTAACTGATGCTTTAATTTAGCATTTTTAGACGTTGTAAATGATTCTTCAACAATTTCAAGAGTAAATTTGGGTTCTTTTCCTAAAAAGGAGAACAGTTTATTGAATATGATATTTGAGACATAAGGTGGTCGGTTTCCGATTCTAATTACAATTTCCTCACTTGGAAAGGTGACCACTACATCCTTAAGTTTATTTATGAGTGTATTTAGCTTTGCTGTTGTAGCATATAATAACATCCCATCACAAACTGCTGCTAATCCTATTGTTTTTCCTGGATCTATCCCTATTATTAATTTTCTAAATATCGAAGTTTTTTTACGAGCTATTAACCCAATAATTCTAGGAACAATGCTTGGCTCAATTTCATCTGACTTTAAACTAATTATTTTACTATTTGGTTCAATAGTTTCTGCAGATACGGTTGTAGTAATGATTAAATCGAAATCTTCAATTGGAATAGTTTGATCCGTAGCAAAAAATCGTGTAATCAACCGAGGTGCTTTTAAGTATTTCATAAGTTTATAGTACAACCGCATATCCTCGGTTTGAATTGCGATTTTGAATTTTCGGGGCATTTTCCAAGTATATCCTTGAAAGATCTCTATTGATTTCTTCAAAAATATTAAATCAGTAATAATTTAAGATGTCATCTCTTTTATGAAATTCAACATATGAAAGACCCTCTAAGTGAGATATTTACTTGGAAAAATATAGTAGTTCAATTCTATGGCCAGCCAGGAACATTTAAAACAACTTTTTTAGTTCAAATTATGCAAATTAAGCTTAAAAATGGAAATAACAAAATATATTTAATCGATCTAACTGGAAAATTTCCAGTCATCCGTTTTCAACCAATTAAACACCTTTTAAAGAATATGGTTATATTTCAGCCCAAATCACTTAAGGAAGAAGCTCTTCTACTGGATGATCTCTTCGTTCAAGTATTAGATGAAAGATCAATTCTATTCATTGATGATGTTTTTCGCCATTCAAACTTAAATCGAAGGGAAGAAATACATCTAAACTCATATATTGCAAGTTTAATCTGTTCAATCTCTAAAAAGTTATCCTTTCCAGTTATTGTTACTAATCAAGCACGATACTTTAACAATTATTTTCAGCCTTTCCTTCAAAATTTAACCCTTCATTATTTTCATTGGCATTTTTTCTTTGAAAAAGGGATTAAACCAAACACATTAAATATAAGTTTATTTAAGAAAGAAAAATTTATTATTCAATATGAATATTCTCTTGATTCAAAGGGATTCCTAATAATTCCAAATTTGAGTTAATCAGATCCTCCCAACATTCTTCCTTATTTCTTGATAAGGGATTCGGAAAGTAATTGGCCTTCCATGTGCACAGACTCTAGGATTCTCAGTTTTTAATAAATCATTTAGAAGCTCCTGAACTTGTCGAAAAGACAGAAATTCTCCAGCACGATAAGCAGAATGGCACGCGATGATATTTAAAATATCCTTAATTTTGTCTTGAACAACTATTTTTGGAATGTTATCAAAAAGATCTATAAAAAAGTCATTTAAATTACCTTTAGTCAATATTTGAGGAATTCCATGAATTTCTAACATAAATTTATTATTTTTGGGAAATCTGATGTCAAATCCAAGATTTGACAATTCTACAACTGAATCAATAATAATAATCCGTTGTTGTGGGCTTAATTCCACTCTGAATGGATCTAGGAGGGTTTGTGTTAGAATTGTTTTAGTCTCATACATTTTAGTAATTTTTTCTAAATTAATTCTTTCAGATGTCGCATGAAAATCCAATATTATGAGGTCATTCGATGATACATCTTCTAAAATTAAAAATTCTTTTCCAAGATGACCACGATATTTAACACTTGAACCAAGAATTCTTAAATCGGTTTCTTGCTCTTTTTGAGAGAGGTTTCCTTCTAAAAAATGATCTAGTTCACTAATATTACTGTTTTTTTCTAATACAAGTTTTGGAAATGAGAGATAAGGAGTATGATTAGAATCTTGTGACTTTTGTGCTAATTTAGTCTGCTTGATCCTTGAAATAGGGGATAATTTTGGCATAAGAGTCTGTGTTTTAAGACAATGAACGATAGTAGAGCTAATTACATTATGTATTACTTGTTCATCAAAAAAAAGTACCTCACGTTTTTGTGGATGAATATTTACATCATATTGATCAGGAGGCATCTCAATAAAAAGAAAAGCTATTGGATAATGGCCTTTCATCATGTAGTCATGAAATCCTTCTTCTAACGCCTCTTGAAGTAAATTAGATGCAATTCTTCTTCTATTTAGAAAGAAATATTGATATTTTCGATTTCTTCGTAATTTTCCCAGTTTACTAATGTATCCCTGTATTGAAATATCATTTTTTTGGTTTACTCCTATATCGATGATAGATTGTACAATATCTACACCTAGAGTCTCTTTTATTACAGGAAGATGTGTTAATGTTTTAATTGTTTGAAACTCTACCAATCCATCAGAAATAAACTGAAAAGTGATTAGGGGATTAGCAATTGCATATTGGGCAACAATTTCGTAAATGTAGGCTTTTTCAACACTAGTTTTTTTCATGAATTTCCTTCGGACATTAAAATTAAAAAATAAATCTCTTACACGAATAGTTGTTCCTGGAGACGCCCTTATTTCTTCAGAAATTGTAAATTTTTCAACATCTCCTTCTGTTGAAATAATACTTGCTAATTCTTCATTCGAGGTACGACTAGAAATGGAAAAACGAGATACTGAAGCAATTGAATAAAGTGCTTCACCACGAAAACCCATAGTTAAGATTTTTTTGAGATCTTCTTCGGTACGAATTTTACTTGTTGTATGGCGTTTAATGGCGAGAGGAAGATCTTCAGCGATTATTCCAGAACCATTATCGTGAATTTCAATTAAATCTTTACCTCCATTTTTAATTATTACACGAATTTCAGTAGCATTTGCATCAATAGAATTTTCCAGAAGTTCTTTCACTACTGAAGCAGGTCTTTCGACAACTTCTCCTGCTGCAATTTTACTAACACATATGGGATCTAAAGTCTGAACTCGCAATAGATCATAAATCCTCCTGAATCTCATTATATAGTCTTTTTATTTCTTTAATTATGTCTTCAAGATCGTTTAAAGCTTCAATGGGAGTTTTAAAGTTAATATCAACATTGATGTAATTTTTAAGAAATGCAAGGATTTCAATCCTTAAGTCTTCTAATTTTTTCAATCTTTCTTGTTTATTTGTAACATTAGACAAAGCTTCTACTAAAGATAATTGTCGAGGCCCTTTTTTATCAGAGGCAACCTCACTATTATATTCTGCTGATATTGATTCTAATTTTAATAACTTCTTTTGAGCAGATAATATTACAGAATTTGGTATTCCAGCCATTTTTGCTACACTTATTCCAAAGGAATGATCCGTTGATCCCTCTTTTATTTTATACAATAGCATTAATTTTCCATTTCGCTCCATAGCAGTCATATGAAAATTCTTTATTCGTTTAGAAAAGTTTTCTAATTCACTGAGCTGGTGATAATGAGTAGCAAATAATGCCATACATTTTATATTTCGAGCGATGTGTTCAGCAATAGCCCAAGCTAATGATAATCCATCATAAGTACTTGTGCCCCTTCCTACTTCATCCAAGATGACTAAAGAGTCACGAGTACTATTATTTAGAATATGAGCCGTTTCTAGCATCTCTAACATGAAAGTAGATTGACCAAAAGCTAAACGATCAAATGCCCCAACTCTAGTAAAAATTTTATCAAATATACTCAATCTACAATCATTAGCAGGAACCCAAGAACCAGCTTGAGCCATTAACACAATAATTGCTACCTGTCGAATGAAAGTACTTTTCCCTGACATATTTGGACCAGTTATGATATGAAGTTCTCCCTGATTAAGATCAGTACTATTTGGCACAAATCCTGATTCTTTTTGAAGTAATTCAACAACCGGGTGTCGTCCATTAGTGATTAAAATACCTTTTTCTTCTACAAATTTAGGTTTAACAAAGCTATTACGGATAGCGGTAAATGTATAACAAATTATCACATCTAATTCAGCAAGTAATTCAGCAAAAAAGCGGATTTGAGAAACAACGGCTGAAACTTGATCACGAACTTCACAAAAAATCAAATATTCCAATTCATTAATCCTTTCATCTACATTGAGCTTCTTTTCCTCAAAATCTTTAAGTTCTGGAGTAATGAATCTTTCAGCATTCACAAGAGTTTGTCTTCGTATATAATCGGTTGGAATCGCTTCATCTCCTCCAGCCTCGCGTATTTGAGCTTTGGTAACTTCTATGTAATATCCATGAACAGAATTGAAACCGATTTTAAACTTAAAATTAACTCGTGACTCTTCTTTTTCACGAATTTCCTTTAAAATTGATTTATGATTAGATTTAAGTCTGTGAAGATTTTCCAACTCTTTATTATAAGATACTTTGATAAGATTACCTTCTCTTAATGTTGTTGGTGGATTATCAAGTATGGCATGTTCAATGATCAGATGTATTTTTTCTAGTGGAGAAGAATTAAAACTAGTGATTTTCTTACAAATATATGAATTTAGATCCTGATTATGATGTAGTAGTCCGATAATTTCCAAGCTTAGTTTTAATGATAGTTTTAAAGTGATCAAATCTTTTGCATTTACAGTACTGTACGTTATTTTAGTCATTAATCGTTGAAAATCAGTTATGTTTGTAAGAAGATCTTGTACTTCTCTAGCTAATTCAAGATTAGACTGAAATTGTTCCACTGCATCTAACCGTTGGCAGATTATTTCTTTATCCCGTAATGGTTGCAATAACCATCTTCTAAGTAAACGTGCTCCCATCGATGTACTAATATCATTGAATACCGATAAAAGACTACCACGAATACTACCATCAAAAGCATTGCCAACAATCTCAAGATTTCTTTGGCTAGTAGAATCGAGTGTTAAATAATTCCTATTTGATATTGTCCTCAAAGAAGAAATATTACTTGGAAATTCCTTTTTCAACATTGATAGATAGATGATAAGTGCACCTGCTGCTCTTACTCCCTCAATCATAGCCTCACAACCGTATCCCTGTAATGATTTTACATCAAAATGGTTCAGTAAAGCAGATCGGGCAGTATCATAATTAAAATGGGTTTCATTAATGGGAGAAATCATTATTTTTGGAGGAGAGGAGATAATATCGAGAAGCGCCTTATATAATTCTCCTTTTCTAGTGACATCTGGAATTATAATTTCTGAAGGTTTAAATCGTGTAAATTCATCCCGGAACATATCTAGGGAGTTCTCTGAAAATTCAGAAACTAAAAATTCCCCTGTTGAAATATCAACAAAAGAAACACCAATCATATTTTTCTTTTCATTAAAAGCAATGCTTAATAGGAAGTTATTTGTTTTATTATTTAATAAGGTAGGTTCAAATAAAGTCCCAGGAGTTATAACTCTCGTTACTCCTCGCTTCACAATTTTTCCTGATGGAACATTTTTAGCATCTTCTAACTGATCAACAATTGCTACTTTATATCCTTCTTCTATCATCTTATTAATATAAGAATCTAATGCCTTCACAGGAATACCTGCCAATGGGATTCCTCTTTCTTCATCTTTTCTTGATTTTCGTGAAGTTAATGTGATATCTAAAACCTTTGATGCAAGTTTTGCATCTTCATAAAATGTTTCATAAAAATCCCCTAATTGAAAAAAGACAATGGTATCGGGAAATTTCTTCTTGATCTCGAAATACTGTTTCATAGCTTTTGTTGTTTGGCTCATTGGCTTCTAATCTCGAAAACAAGTGAAAGGAACGATTCAGGATAGATAATATTTATTAATCGCAGTTATTTATATGTTCCCCTGATTGTTTCTAATTAATAAAGATCCAAATCCTTATCTATCCCCTTCTATAGTTCCTTAATTATCAATCAGTAATCAATTTAGATTATTAATAATCATTGAAAAATCAATCGAGGATAAAAAAACATAAAGCGGGGGTTTCCCAGTCTGGTCAAAGGAGTCAGGTTCAGATCCTGGTCGTGTAGACGTTCGTGAGTTCAAATCTCACCCCCCGCATTTAAGGAAGATTATTAAAGCCGAGGTAGCCAAGCTCGGTAAGGCGCCAGACTCGAGATACCTTTGTTTAGAACTAGAAATCTGGTGTGCTTTGCACTCGTGGGTTCAAAAAATAGATAAAAGCAATTATCTATTTGAAAATCCCACCCTCGGCGTTTATTCTATTGGGGTATATAAATTATATTAAAAAAGGATTATTAGTTTTTAATGAATCTAGATCTACCAATACATCCCTTTCACAATAGAAATGACAAAATATTTACATAACTTAATTTATGCATGAAAGTTGATTACGAAAATGAGGGCAAAAGCATAAATAGAGAATAAAGAGATGGCGTTCTTTTGCTGATATTAGCTGGGTAATTGTAAATGTATTTATTATTATCCCAGAAATTCGTTTATGCTAATTAAAATGGTTATTATGAATAATATATTCGATAGGATTAATGATTATTTAATTATTACCTGTTGGTGACATTTGTGGATATAGAACAAATTATTTTAGATATTCAAGAGAAATTTGGGGTTGTAGGTCGAGAACGAACCCTCCGAAAACTTATACTTGGAAAAACTGCAGGAAAACATATTATTATTGAAGGTCCTGTTGGAGTAGGTAAGACAACCTTAGCACATGCAGTTGCTGCTTATTTTGACCAAGGATTTATTCGGATTGATGGAGATGAAAGATACACTGAATCCAAGCTTGTTGGTCATTTTGAACCCCCTCTCGTTGTAGAAAGGGGATGGGTATGGGATGCTTTTGTACCTGGTCCATTAACTCTTGCGATGAAAAATGGATCGATTTTATTTATCAATGAAGCAAATCGATTAATTGAAGGAACCCAGAATGTATTATTACCGTCCATGGATGAAGGTATATTAATTTTACCTAAATTAGGTGTCGTAAACGCAAAAGAAGGTTTTTTAGTCGTAGCAACTCAAAACCCAGAATCTTATATTGGAACTACTGTGCTTTCTGAGGCCCTAAAAGACAGATTTGTCTGGATTAAACTTGACCATCAAGGATTTGAGGAGGAGCTTGAAATTGTAAAGAAAAAAGCACAAATTGGAGATGAAGATAATCTAATTGCAGAAACAGCAGTAAAAATAACTCGTGCAACAAGAAACCATAGCGATATTCGACGAGGTTCTTCTATCCGAGGAGCAATTGATCTAGCTAAAATTCTAAGTCTAGTGTCAAGTATGAACTTAGAAACAGTTTCTGAAATGGCTATTATGACTCTAGCAACAAAAATAGAACTTGAAGATGGGGTAGAACGACCTATTGAAGATATTATTCATGAGATAGTCGAAGCAGTGCTATCAGGGGAAGAAGACCGTTTTTTATAAGCAGTTCCCGGGAATCTCACCGGGAATACAAGAAAAATATTAGATTATTTGGTAGACTCAATATGGAGGATCTTGCTGAAGCAGCTATTGCTGCTGGCGATACACTTCCAAGGCTAGATAAACTTGATTTAGCAAGCGTAGAAAGGTTAACAGAATCAGCTATTGAACATGAAAACCTTCCTGCACTGATGTCTCTCGCTAAAATCAATAAATACGCAGTTTCTAATATATTGAATCCAGAACGCTTAGTTTCCCTTGGAAGAGTGGCTGGTTCTGGAGGAATATACACTCCAAAACTTTTTTTTGTCATGCGTGGAGTAATCGATTCGAAACGACGAAAAATTCTAAAAAGGTTAACACGGACAGCAATTTTAAAAATGTCTCTAAGGGTTGCTTCTGAGGGATTGCGAGGAGATATTCCTATTAGAGGAGAATATCAACCTGATGCAGATTTTGATCTTGAGGCCACCATGGATCAGATTTTAGAACGTTATCCGACTGGTATTCCAGCACTAAAAAGTAGTGATATTGTTGGAATTGAACGACGTGAAAGGAAAAAGAATGGAGTTCTAATTCTCGATGCCAGTGGTTCCATGATGGGAGAAAGAAATATCAATGCTGCACTATCATCAGCAGTAATGGCTTATTCTATGCGAAATGATAAGTTTGGTGTAATTGCATTTAATACAAAAGCTTTTCTAATAAAGGGAATCAATGATGATGTAAAAATTGATGATATAATGGATAAAATCCTTGATCTTGAAGCTGTTGGGTATACTAACATTGAAGATGCTCTTAAAGTGGGTGCATTACAATTAAAAGGGTTAAAAACTCGATTTAAATGGGCTATTTTATTGAGTGATGGAGCATACAATAAAGGGGGCGATCCACGCTATCTTTGTCGACAATTCGAAAAATTACATGTAATAAATCTTCCAGGAGGTAAAAAATGGGGAGAACGAGTCTGTAAAGATCTTGCTCGACTTGGTGGCGGTAGATACGTGGTTGTTCGGAATTATAATGAAGTCCCACGAGCTTTAATGAAAATTTTAAGATCCCCTTGGTAATTCTAGAAATATCTCTATTAAATATTTTCAATCATCATAGAGGAGGAGGAGAGAAAAATAGATAATCCTAAGGGATTATCTGAAATTATATTTAAAATTCTAGGATATTCGGTGTAAAGTTTTTTAAGGAGAACTTTTTTCGTCTTATTGAGATTAAAATGATGGAAGATTTATTAAAAGAACTCGATCTAAATTATACTCTAAGACTTCTAAAAGATATGATTAGTATTAACTCAATTGTTGGGAATGAGGGTGAGATGGCTGAATTCATTAAGAATGAGCTAGAAGCATTAGGTTTAAAGTGTATAGCTGTTGAGGTAGAAAGAGGCAGACCAAATATTTATTCAAAACTAACTGGAAAAACTACTGGAAATAAAATTAATTTCAATGGCCATACTGATACAATACCCATTGTAGATGGATGGGAAACTGATCCTTTTGATCCTGTAATTAAAGATGGAAAATTATTTGGTTTAGGAGTCTGTGATATGAAAACAGGTATAGCATGTACATTAAATATGTTACGAGCTTTCGTTGAATCAGAACACTCATTCAACGGAGAACTCTCTTTTTCTGGTGTAGTTGATGAAGAGGGATTTGGAAAAGGAGCTAAAGCGATGCTTGCATCTGAGTATGGAAAAGTAGATGCAATTGTATTAGGAGAACCTTACTCCGGGGATGAGTTAAAACCAATTCCTCTTGGAATTACAGGAAAAATTTTATATGAAATTTTAGTTAAGGGAAAAGCAGCACATGCTTTTCGACCAAATTTTGGTATAAATGCAATTGAAGAATTAGGGAAAATTCTAGCAAACCTTAATAAACTTAATTTTCAAAATCATCCAAAATTTGGAAAAGGTAATTATTCTACATTGAAAATAGAGGGAGGATATGAGATTTATTCTGTAACGGTTCCTTCATTTGCTCGTATGGAAGTGAATCGGTTATTAATTCCTGGAGAAACAGTTCAATCAGCTATTGATGATATGAAGAACTTGATTCATTCATTAAATCTTTCTGCTGAAGTAACTGTGAATTTAAAACCTCCACGCTATGAAGCATATATAGATGATCAAAACCATCCTATTTTTCAGGTATTTGATAGTGTTTATCGTACAGTGATGGGAAAAGCTCCTCTATATGAATATACTATAGGAATTACAGATGCTAATATTTTTGCAGGTGAAGGGCAAATACCATGTCTTCATTTAGGACCACATCAAGAAGTCGCACATCAAAAGAATGAGTATGTTCCAATGGATTGCCTAGAACCGTTATCAACAATGTACTCTTTAATTGCAGTAAATTTCCTTAAATAATTTATGAATAATAAATCACTATGATTTATTATCTATTTAGAGAGCCTCGAGGGTATTTTTTATTGAAAAACAATTAATTAGCATTACTAGGTCTAAAATTATGGTTTTAAGTCATATTTTCTTGAATATCTCGAAGTCTATTAGGGAAGTTTGTTAAAATACCATCAACGCCTAAATCAATAGCTTTTTTCATTTCTGGAATTGTATCTGCATAAAAATAGAATATTTTAATTCCCTGATCCTGGCATTTTTCAAAAAATTCAGGTATCAGAGCTGTCCGACGAATTTGGACAATATTTAGACCTAAATTGTTTACAATATCTAAATAATCATTCCAATGTCGTTCTTTTTGTAGTAATATACATGAAATTTCTGGATTAATTTCTTGGATATTAAAAATATTTTCTAAATACCTAGCAGAGATAAAGGTTCTCTCTTCAATCTTAAAATGGTCAATAACCTCTAAAATACTTTTCTCAAACCAGTTTGATGAATCCAAGTATTTTAGCTCAATATTAAACAGAATAGTAGAGGAAATTTTAGTCAATATCTCAATAGTGTCATATAATGTTGGTATTCGTTCATTAGTAAACTTGGGATGAAACCAAGAACCAACATCTAGGGATTGAAGATAAGAATAAGGATGATCAATGATCTTACCAGATCCATTAGATGTACGTTCAATCCCTTGCCGATCATGAAAAACCAATATGTAATGATCTTGAGAAGGTTGAATATCAAATTCAATCATATCTGCATACTGAGAACCTGTTTTGAAACAAGTTAAAGTGTTTTCAGGAGCTAAACCTGCTCCACCTCTATGTGCTATATTAATTACGATGAGGTTCACCCAGCTTTGAAGTTTTGATCTATTATTATTCCATTTAACACAATATTATCATATGGTAAGAAATTCATATTATGAACAGTCCCCGACACACCAAAATTTCTACTGGAAACCTCCTTTTAATAAATATATATTATCTTACCATATTATATTATATATCTAAATAATACAATGGAATCTTTAATTACATTTTCTTTCTTACTGAAATTACACAGATATAATCTAGTTTTTAAAAAAGAATCAACGAGGTAGTACGTATATAATAAATTGATATTTTGTCGAATTAACTAACCGAAATATGATAAAAAGATTGGTGTTCATAATACCCTAATGTTCCAAAGGAAATGAAGGGGTAAGGGCCCATATACCTAGATAATATGTACGCTAAAAATAAAATAATTTCCAACCAAATCTTGTTAAATGAAGTGACAAAAAAAGAGATTAAATTTTTTCTACTATTTTAACTTATCCGGTAAAAAACTTTGGGACGTCCTTTCGATTTTCCAGGAACAGAATATTTAACGACTTTTTTATAAAGAATAAGACGTGTCAAAGCATCATAAATTGTTGTTCGTGCTATTCCTGTTTTTTTGCAAATATCTGTTCTTGTTGCAGGTTCAATTTTGGTTAAAACATCAAGGACTTGTTTATCAGTTTGATTTACTAGTTCAAAGGCAAATTCCTTTTCATTTTCCTTCTCTAAGAGATCTGTTTCTTGTATAGATTGAGTCATAAATATCCACTAATGCCTTTTTTTCTCTTAAGAGTCATTAAGGTTAGGTTATATTTAAGATTTTCAGTATTACTTTGAGATCAAACATTCATTCGTTCATTTTTAACTTAAAGAGACGAATGAAAATTAATGAAAAACCTATTGGACGAAAGGAGAGGTTTTTTACAACTCAATTCACATTCATAAAAACCTGTGAATCATAGAATTCTCTTAGATATCTAAGATCTTTGGAATTCCTTAAAATTTCTTCACCGGCAATCGAGGTTAAAGTATCTTTTCTATAAAAAATTTAAGATTTTATGTTTCTAAAAATAATAATTTAAAATTAATTGAGAATTATTCTCTTATAAATGAATATAATACTTTTTTTATGGTTTTTCTTATATTTAATACTTTTTCACTTTTTATATCTTAACCCCTTAATTTCCATTGGAAAAATGTATCAGTTTGACTAAATTTTTATAGTATATTTTTCACAACTAATTATAAAATAAGTGTCTATAATCCAAGCATTTATGGGATACAGCCGACAAATCTAATTCACAAGGTGAATGAAAATCTTAATTTTACATGCGAAAAGTCATTCACAATTCACATAAAACCTTTCTGACAAGTTTAAGATATTACAGGGGTATTGATTAAAGTTTATTAGTGTGAATGTGTAAAGCAATTATGTGAATCAATCTGAAATAAAATATCGAAAATCTTTCAGAAAATTTGAAAAATCTATTATTAGTGAACTAAAATGCGTGAAATTGGGCCTAAGGTAACAGCAGGCAGTGATAAAATCACAATTGCATTTGATAAAAAAATTAGGTTAGGTCCACTCCACACTGTTATTGAAGCCTATCTACAATTGACTCGTGATCAACAAAAACAGATTGAGGATTTAATGGAATCACTTTTAATCAAGAATGAGAGTAATGGAGTTTTTACCCAAGAGATTGATTCACCAACCATTCTTAGTTTAAATGATCTCAAGACAAAGAAAGAGAAAATATTAAGTATTGTTCGAAATAGAGCTAATCCCAACTATCTGACAGCTCGAGAAGTAGAAGAGCTCTATCGCCATTATGTAGATGACGATATTAGCATTTCAACAGTTCAAACTAACTTGAATCGTCTTGCTGAAGAGGGTTTGATTGAAAAACAGGAAGGAGATCCAATTGAATATCGAATTAATCCTCAAATGGAAAAAGATATACCTAAAGTTCTAATTTAGCTAAATTTGTGTAGTTTTTTCCTTCCTCTCAACCCTGAATTTAGTATTTTATTAATAATATTTGTTCATTCATTTTTGAATTAATTTTGTAAGATTTCATTATATTATCCTCATATTCTGTGATCTTTTATTTTTGATAGTTTTATACATCTTAAAGGATTTTTTAGGTGGTAGTATGAACCAATTTATGAAGATATCTGGAAAGAATACCACAGTACCCCCTGATGTAGAACGTTCAATTTCTGATGATTATTCCGACATTGCCCATGAATTAGATCGTCATCTTGTTGAAATTCTCCGTTCTGAGGGGCCTTTAACACGGTCTAAATTAGTTCATTTAACAGGAGTTCCTCGATCCACTCTTTATGATAGTCTTCTTCGTCTTATTCTGAAAGGTTACGTGGTGCGATTTTCTGAAGAACGAACTGAACGAGGACGTCCCAAGGTCTATTATAAAATTTTACAATGAATAATTTTGAAATATTATCAAGGAAATAAAATGATTCATATGGTAAGATTTTTTTCCTCAAAATAAAATATTTTTTTATGGCGTCTTTGATCATTAAATGGCAAAGATGTGGAAAATCAACTTGTAGATGTATTGAAGGATTTCCTCATGGCCCTTATTTTTGGTTGGTGACATATATATCACGTAATTCACAATTAAAACAACGTGGAAAATATAAGTGGAAGTATCTTGGAAAAAGGCCAGAGGATGCTTGGTCTAAATTAGTACATTTTGATCAGAGATTCCACAAAAGTTATTCTTTAGATAAATTGAAGCATCGGATTAATCTTTTACATAAATTAAGAAATGAAAATAAAAACTCCAGAATGTCCGATGAGGTTTTTACAATAGATGATTAAAGGATTTTTCAGGTTGATTTCCTCTAACCAAAGTTTTTATTTTTACTAAAACGATTAAAGAACAGTGATATAGCCAAATACCTTTGTAATACATGGATTTATCAACAAAAAAGGAAGATATAGTATTAAACTAGAGTACTAATGTAAATATATTTAAAATGATCATAGTTTTTCTTTTATACAAAAATTGAAAAACTATATTGACAATAGAACCAAAAACATCCTATAGTGTTCAAACTAAATAGAAATTGGGCATAAAATTCCATTTTAGGACTTGTAATACCATGATAACACGTTGGTTTAAATTTGGCGAGTCGAAGAAGTGGTACATCTACTGCACAATTTAAAATGTACCCTTTGTCCTTCTTTGTGCATTACTAGTCATAAATCCTTTGTGGGGTCTGTCATTGAATCATTATGATGAATCATCCGATCTTACTTTAGATGAAATCTTCGAGGGCTATCTTAAGTCGCCTAAGTTGTTTAAACAGCGTGATGTACTAGATAGTTCCTTTGTTCCTGAAAATTTGCCCCATCGTACTGATCAAATTAAGCAGCTGGGTTATATTCTTGCTTCCGTGTTACGTGGTGGAAAACCAAGTAATATTCTTTGTTTTGGTAAAACTGGCACTGGTAAAACTGCAGTGTCCAAACATGTACTTAATACTTTAAGTAAGAAAGCTTCTCAGCATGGACACAAAATAGAGGTCGCATATCTTAATTGCAATTCTGTTGACACCAATTATCGTGTATTTGCTGATCTTTGCTCTACTTTAGGGGTTGATGTTCCTTTTACGGGTTTAGCTACCGATGAAGTTTTCTCTCGGTTCCGAATGGGCTTGGATCAACGCGATTCGTTTTTTATTGTTGTTCTTGATGAAATTGATAGTTTAGTAAAAAAATCGGGTAATGAAACATTATATAATTTGACTCGTATTAATTCTGAAATGACTCGTGCTAAGGTTAGTCTCATTGGAATTTCTAATGACTTGAAATTTAAAGAATATCTGGATCCTCGTGTCTTATCTTCGCTTTCTGAGGAGGAAATTGTATTTAAACCTTATGAAGCCCCTGAAATTACAGATATCTTAGTTGAACGTTCTCATCTCGCTTTTAAAGATCAATCATTAGAATCAGGTGTCATTAATATGATAGCTGCCATTGCAGCTCAGGAGCATGGAGATGCACGTCGTGCTATAGATTTATTACGAGTTTCTGCCGATATTGCTGAGCGTGAGGGAGCAGATCGGATTCGCCAAGCTCATGTTAAAAAGGCACAAGGAGCAATTGAAAGGAATACTATTACCGAAGTAGTTAGTACTTTACCTTTACAGTCAAAGATGGTAATTCTAGCTATTTTCCTACTTGAAACCAATGTCGATGAAACTGAAACAGTTTCTACAGGAGATGTTTATGAGGAATATAGTCGGTTATGTAGAGATACTGGAAAAGATTCCTTAACCCAACGACGTGTGGGTGATCTTATTAATGAATTAGATGCTCTGGGTATTATTAGTGCTCGAGTTGTCTCACGGGGACGTCATGGTCGGACTAAAGAAATTCGTTTTAGTGTTCCTAAAACCTTAATCCAATCCATTTTAAAACAGGATAAGATGATTGCAGGAAATCTATTTATTTAGATTTTGTTTAATCTATTGTTTTAAGATCAATCTGAGAAACTTTTCCATTACCTAATTCTACAAAGTAAAAGATACCCAATGATGAATCTTTTTTTGAGGAGGGTCCTTTTTGAAATGATCCTGTAGTTAGTATTTTTACTCCTTTATATTCATTATAGGAAGCTTGATGGAAATGCCCTGTAACCATGATTTCAGGTACTTGATCTATTACTAAATAGTCTTCAGGATATGGTACAAGTGGATAAAATGTTCCATATTCCATTCCCAAATGTCGATATTCTAAGAGATTTTGGATTCCTTCCTGTACTTCTCCTGGGTCTAATTTCAAATGATTTTGAAATAGATTATCCAATCCTTGCCCATGCATTAGTAAAAAGTTTACATCTTCGATCGTAATCCGTAACGGATTACCATGACTTCGAATCTGGGGCAGTTTTAACAATGGAGAAGCAAATTTCTTATTAACTGCAGGTTGAGGAAGCCCTATTTGGGTAGCATCATGCTCTCCTGGTATCACAATTATGTCATAATAAGTTGGAAGTTTTTCGAATTCTTGTGCTAATTGTTCATACTGAGCTTCAATTGAAAGGATTGATAATTCATCTTTTTGGGCTGGATATCTTCCCACACCTTCTACTAGGTCTCCTACTATGATTATTGTTGAAACATTTTCCATTATATTTTGGAGCGTTGATTTGATATTCTCTAAGGATAAAAGTCTTATAAATCTGGTAAATGTACCTTTAGAAAAGGTTTTTGATCCATAATGAATGTCAGAGATAATCAAAACCCTTTGTTTTGAATTCGAAGAACTAAAACCATGGGTTTCAAATCCAGGACGAATTATATCTTTTCCCCAAAATGCAGTTAATGGACCCTCCTTATAGTTCTTTGGTAAAACTCCTAAGACACCTACTACTGCATCTCTGAGGATAGATCTATAATTAGGAAATGAAGGGCTATCTTCTACCATTACGCATCGTGTATGAAATGGATATTCAGAGTCTTCCAATTGGATAACAAATCGGTTTGTGCTTAGAACCCCTGTATCTTCTACCATCCCTATTATTATACCTTCTTTCAGTTGGTTTCGTTTATCCAGTGGAATATCTCGCGAAAGAATCTTTGTTTTATCAATCCTTTCTTCAACTATTCCTCTTAATTTTTTATATCTATCTTGAAACATAATTTGAAATATGTTTGAATCAGGTTTTTTAGAGAGTTTTTCAGGAATATCTTGCTTGATTTTAATCCGTGCTTTGACTGGAATCTTTACAGATTTTGGAATTAAATCCTCTATAGCATCTTCAGGTTTAATTTCTTGCTTCTGTACTGATTCCTCAATACTAGCTTGAGATAAAGGTGTTTCTGGAAAAAATTCAGGAATAGTATAGGTTTTTAGGATTGACAAATCAACTACTGGTAATTCAGGGGGAAGTTTCAATAAGATTACATTAAGAGCTTTTTCCGAAATAGAAATCTCTTCTAGATACTCTAACGCTTCCTCGGTAATGTTAAAATTATATTGTAGAAATAAATGAAGGATTTTGATTTTTTTCATATTTAATTTTATCCGATATATGTTCGATCTCAATAATACTTCTCTCTCTCTCCTAATACCTTTAAAAAGACTCTTATTCTCATTTTCTTATAAAACAGGTTTAAATCAAAATTTAAGCAATCATATTGGGGAATTTTCCCCTCATAAACAAATTGGATGAGTAACCAGTTTAAAACATCCGAATTAAAGATATAAGTTACTAAAAGTAATGAAATTGTATTAAATTCTCAAAATTAAGTATTTATTCGAAAATTGACTTATTATCTTAGCTTTTTTATCTGAATAATGGGTTTATGACTCATTATATCCAGGATGGGGATTTATTTTATCATATAGTAAATTTAGTCATGTAGTTCAAATCCTGAATAGCTTTTACCAATCCAAGGATATTATTATAATACAAAAGTTAAACGGAATTAACAATTTATCGTTCTGAATTAATATAAGTCCTTAAATAGGTTTAGGGCGCAATTGCTCCTGGAGGAATAATATCCCAATTAATTTTCCAGATATAAACCCAGTTATGCTGTGTTGTGTAAGAAAGTTCATAATAGTCGGCGTAATCAGCCCATTCAGGTGCAAAACCTTTTGATGTAGGTGCATTATCCTTTATTGGACCATATTGTGTGATACGACTATAGGCTTCATCTGTTATTTCAGCTGTAAAGAGGGACCAAAAAACTGATTGGTAGAATTTATCGACATAACCAGTAATGTACTGTCCTCTCGTGTCATATTCTAGATAATCATTTTGATCAATCTGAATAATATTTCCACCATCTTCTCCTATTTTTACAAACCATGGAACTTTTCCGAGATCAGAGTCTAAACCAACTGCTCCATACCCATCAGAGACAAGAAGGACAATATAGGTTATATCATAGATTTTTGCAATTTTCAGAGATTCCCGTGGATTAGTTACAAACATGCAACCTATATTAGCAATTTTAGTCTTATTTATAGTTGCATTATCAACCAAAATTATTGTATTCGAATTCCCACTTATCCAATAACCATAATCCCACCATGAAGCAACAACATCCCTGCTACCAGTATGGTAATCAAGCCATCCGATAGCTTCAAGCCAATCATTTCCGATAATTAAGGTTTGTCCAGATGGGACTACTGTTAGGATTGAGGGAGGTGAAGTATATTTGATAGCCTGATCCGTAGCTGTGAAAACTCCAAAAAAGAGGAATATTCCCATAAAAATAAATGCGATTGCGGTATGTTGGTTCGACAGTGGTTGAGTGAATCGCATTTTTCGTCTACTAAGTGCGAAACGTTCTTGGAAAGCTAATACAAACGGGAGGAGTGTTTGATCTATTGCTTTAGCTGCTAAAAGTGCAGTTGCGGGGGCTAATATTAAAGCGAGTCGAACCATGGAACCTGCAAAATATATTGAAGTCAATCCAAATAAAAGTAGTAATAAATTTCTTTCTGTTGGTTTTATATACAGATAGTAGATTGATAGAGGGAGGAAGAATACTAGGATTCCAATATTTCTGAAAAATGATGCCCAAGAGACAATTTGATGTTCACTAACTGATTTCATAATAGGTGTACTATCACGAATAAATGGAAGTAGAGTTGTCACAAATTTTGATGATAAGTTAATCACTGACCCAGAAAGTAATAAATATGCTATTGCTATGACCACACCTCCTCCGATGACAGGATAGTATTTACTTATTCTTTTTAGTATAGATGAAAAGTTATAGTATGTTCTTAGATATTGAAAAAGTTCATAAATAGCAAGAAGTCCAAGAACTCCTATAGGAATTAAGCCATCAGTGGTTAATAGAATTTTTGGTCCATTTCTAGGGATTAAGGTACTAATAAAAGTTCCTATTAGAATAGTTCCACCATATGCAAGAAACAATCGATCTGAATGTCTTCTTGTTAGGAGAAGAATAAAAGCATGAAGGGCAAGAAGATTAAATACATATGTAGATGCCCCCCATGAACCAGATAATACTCCTAGGCTCACTCCAGACAGTATGGTCATATATACTGAACCAGTTCTGAGGGATCGAGCATAGAAGTATAAGCTTAATACTAAGAATAATATTCCAAGTGCCTCATTATCAAAAAATCCTGCAACAGTTCTTTGAAGATGTCCTGCAGAAACAGAAAGAAAGAGTGCAGCGAGTAAGCCTACCTTCTTATTTCCGAGTTCTTTTCCTAAGAAATAGATTGCACCACAGGTAAGAGATCCAAGGATAGCTGGTTGAAAGAAGCATATAGTAGCCAAAGGAATTTCAATGCCTACAAGGAGAAATAACTGGTGTATTAAAACTGCTGATATTGGGGTTCCAACATACTGTGAAATACCCCAAAAACGGCCTTCAGGGTACCATGTTTGGGTATCGACCCAGCTAAAAAATTTAAATAACCCATTCTCTTCGATGTATTGAGCAGCACGGAATTGAGAATACGGGTCATTAGCAGAAAGAATTATCTCATACCTAAAAATAGTAAAAATTCTAACAAGAAATGCTATAATTATTATAATCATAAGAGCAGAATAAAGAAGAACCATCTCCCTATTAATCGTTGAAGTTGCTGTGTTATAGCGATCTCGGAGGTCATTCGTAATTCTATCTAAGAAAGCGGGCATCTAGTTGTTCACCATGATATTACTAAACAGGATTGTTTGATTATTTAAGAAATTAATTCTTAAGAGTGAGAATAAGGGTAATTCCTTACATAGAACACAGATTTACAAGACTTATAAGAAGATTATTTTATGTAAGTTTCTTGGAAATTAGAAATTAAAAATGCTCTAATTCCGTAATATTTATTATATTACACATTATTTACTAATAAATTTGAATATTATTCTTTCTTATCTATTTTATTCTACCCCGATCTCCCTCGGTTCAAATCAAAAAAGTGATTGATCTCTTCCTGAATTTCAGTACGTAATCTAACAATATCATTAACCTCAATGGGTTCAGAATGTTTAATTGTTATGTTTAATTGGACTACATTTCCAATAGCTTTAATATTTTCAGCTTTCACCGTGAACTCAGTATTTAATCCTTTAACTACAAGACTAATCATGGGGGAAGGAATTTGGATACGTACATTTCTAATAACTCCAATTATCCGTGCTTCTGCATCAACCACCGCTCTGCCAATTATTTTCCCTGGAAACATCAATTCAAATAATTCCAAATCAATTTCTAATGGTTGTTTTGACATTACTGATATACACCACCTAGAGCTACCAAATCTTTATTTCGTCAAATTTTTTTTATTTTTATTAGTACAGTGATTAGTACATCAAGTATTTCGCTTAGATGTTTGATTTCAGATAATTTTTCTTCCCCAGCAAGTTTTTGAGTTATATAATTGATTTTTCCTAACACTATATCTCGTAAGAGTTCCTGTAATTCATTTTGTGAATATATTTGTTGAATTGCACTGATCTCTTTATCTGAACGTGCATAAACAGCTTTTCGTTCACATTTTGGACAAAAAATGTCATTACCTTTTTTAAAAAGAGGAACTTTACAATCTGGACATATATCTCCAAGCATGGTCGCTCCTGATAATAATAACCCACTCATTTTTGTAATATCGTCTGATGTAGATTGTGAACCTTTTTTTGCCATTATTCTTTCCTACATATATAATAAAAGTATTCCTTACGTTGGGAATCTTAAATAATAATCTTCATTCTGAATATAATCTGAAGGATTTGAGGGTTTCCCAATAGTTATTTTTTCAATATTATGCATTTCTTGTAGATCTGAGATAAATTCCTGTAACGCATCATTCAGGAATAATTCTTTGACAGGATCTTTCAATGAGAATTTTCGTTCTTTTTTTGCTTTCCAAATGAAAGAATCTAATTTCATTATCTCGTCTGTCTTTGGGTCTTCCTTAATCTGTTTATGGGTTGATTCTGGCATTCTTTCTAAGTGAATACTATTTTTAGGATTGTAAATTTCTTGAAAAATACCTTCTGTGATGAAAGGTGAAATTGGGGCTAATAATTTAAGTGTTATTTGCAGGATATGATGCAGTGTATATTGTGCACTTCTTGCGTCATTTTGTCGGGTGGGATCCTCACTATAGACCCTAGACTTTACTAATTCAATATAATGAGGTGCAAAAATATTCCATATCCAGTTATAGATATTTTCTGCTGGAATTGAAAAATCTAACAGCTCATATCCCTCATTACAACGCTGTATCAACGCATCAAAGCTATTCAGAATCCATTGATCAGTCTGGTTAAAGTCCCTTGGTGTTTTTTCAATTGGAAATGAGGAAATAAATCGTGCAATATTCCATAATTTAGTAAGGAATCGTGAATTTCCATCAAGCTTAGCAAGGGAGAAACGAATATCAGATCCATGACTTCCTTGCATACATGATGTTAATCTCACGCTATCTGCACCATAATAAAGATTAGGTAATTTTTCACCAAGAAATTTAGTGGATTTTTCTAATTCAGCTATTGCTTTCCAACTGTTCTTATCTGGACGTAAACTTTCAGGTGTATTTTTCGGTAGTATTTCAGGTTGTAGAAATAATAAAGGGTCAACGCTATTTCCTAGACTTTTAGACATTTTACCTCCATAGGGATCCATTATTAAGCCTGAAATCCATACTTCTTTAAATGGAGGTTGCTTAAATAAGTGGTAAGATCTTAAAATCGTATAATAAAGCCAAGTTCGAACAATTTCTTTTCCTTGGGGTCTTATGGAGCAAGGAAAATTTTCCTTGAAGAATTGATTATTTTGGCTTTCAAAGAATAGGTTTTCATAATTACAGGCAGCTAACTCTGATATTGATGAATCAAACCAAGTATCAAAGGTACGATCCTCACCATGAGCTTTTTTCATCGATAATTTGCATTTTAGACACTTTTTCAAAGGGCCTTCTTCTTTCCATGCCTCATAATAGCGATCTAACTGATCTTCCATAGGAACATTTGGTTCTCCACAATTTGGACAATACCAGATTGGGATAGAAGTTCCATAAAATCTCCTTCTACTTATTGCCCAATCCATCGATATAGAATTAATCCAATTATCTAAAATTATTTTACTATTAGAAGGAAAAAACTCCATTTTTTTAGCTAATTCTTGAAGTTCAGGAATTATCTCTACCTGTTTTAGATAATATTCATCCATGGCAATAATTTCTATAGGAGTTTTTGATCGCCAGCAGATCGGTACTCTTCGTGAGGTAGGTTCTGATTTTTCCAACACATTCAAAATTTTTAAGTCATTCAATATCGCTTTCTGTGCTTCATCAATTGATAATCCAGCGTATTTATCTCCATTTTCATTGAAATAGCCTTTTGAATCAATTACTGTTTTTGGATTTGTTATACCAAACTCACGGAGAATTTTCACATCAGATTTGTCTCCATAAGCACAAATCATCATAATACCTGTACCGAATTCAGGAATCGCTTCCCTATGAGCATGGATAGGGACTGTTTTTCCAAATATAGGAATATTTGCAGTTTTTCCTTCAAGATTTGCATATCGTTCGTCTGAAGGATGAAAAATTATCATTTCACAAGTTGTTATCAGTTCAGGGCGAGTGGTTGCAATGGTTATCCTTTTCGGTGAGTTATTCACCTGAAATTGAATGTAATGAAGATATGAATCATCATTTCGATATTCAATTTCAGCATCAGCAATAGTGGTACCACATTCAATACACCAATTATTCGGGCGTGTATCCCGAACTATTAATCCATCATACCACGCCTTAATAAAGGTTTTCTGAGTATTGTAGCGATATTTGGAGGAATCTGTTTGGTAGAAAATCTCTGGAGATCCATAAAATGTATTGCACGATAATCCCATCCATTTCATTACTTGGAGGGTGTTTTCTTCAGCTTTATCGAGTTCTTTTTTACAAATTTTAAGAAATTCCTCACGATCCATTTCATGCATGGATTTTCCTAATTTTTGTTCTACTTTCACTTCTACAGGAAGGCCATTACGATCTGCACATGCAGGAAAAATTACATTAAAACCTTTCATCCTTCTATATCTAGCTATCATATCTATTTGTGCATAATGAACTGCGAATCCTAAATGCGCTCTTCCTGATACATAGGGAGGAGGAGTATCTAAGATATAATTTGAAAGTTGAGGGTTCTGGACATACTTATATGTTTCATTATCTATCCAGAATTGAATGATTTGTCTCTCGTTACTTCCTTTCCACCTTTTTTTTGTCATCTTTGGCTTAAGTCCCATCGAAATGACCTCTAATTTTCTTTAAATAGGCATCAATGATATAATAATTCTCATTTGTTAAACTCCAGCATTGAGTCACCGATTTGATCAAATTATAAAAATCTTGAGAGCAATTACGTGAGTCAAACTTTAGATAACAAAAGAGAAAAGAACTTAGTAAGAATATAGGTGCTCTTCGACTAGCTGGTTGAGTACGTAGAATAGGAGAAAATAACAAAATGATCCCAGCTGGTCATCTTAGCTCACCAATTCAGATTTATTCATCATTTTTTATAAGGTTTTCCAGTGAGTAATTTAGAAATTTTTCTCTCGATCTTCTCCCTGAGTAATTAGAGGATTTAACTGAAGGAAAATAATTCAATTTAAAAGATAGAAATTTTTTTATGGACTTTTGAGATTCATTTTAGTTCTTTTCAAGGTTCAGATTTTTTAAAAACGTCATTTTTTTAAATTCAAATTATTGATACATTCAGATTAAAATTAATTTGTTTTCCTGAAAGGAATTTAATTGATAATAAAATGGTGAGACAAAAAAAAAGTCATATCTCATTAATAATCCTCTCTTATAACACTGATTAACATAATTTCTGGAGACTAATTTATTTGACATCTGATATTCTCGCTCAGGAACAGCTTAAGATTGAATTGATCAACGTTTTATCCAAATTTTTTATGCGACACCTTGAAGAAATATTGCAGGAAAAAACAGGCATATTTCAGCCTATTGACAAAATTACTGGATTAGTCTTTGGTAAAAGGTTGGGTAGACGAGGAGAGTTACAATTAATGACCGTAAATGTTCAATCTGCAAAGAATCAACATTATGAAGTCGTTTTAGCTTTTAAATTTTTAAACAATCCCGAATCCGCGGCAAAAGAAGGTAATGGAGCTGTTTGGCTTACTGATATGTTAAAGAATAATTTTAAAATCCATACCCCCCGACTATTATACTTCTCTCATCATAATTCTCTTCTTATTTATCAAGGACTCGTTGATACACAAGAATATCTCGATAGTAAATTAGACCAACCTCAGAAATTATTTCTTTCTGGTCTCGCTCTTCCATATATTCATGGGGTATTAAAAAATAAAGTTATGATTGATCGCTACCTTCATCTAATAACTGGGGTTACTAATGGGTTAAATATTCCTCCAGGTGATAAGAATGAACTATTTTCCTTATTTAAAGATGACTTAAATCGGATAGGTTCTAGCGAAGCAGGTGCTAATTGTTTTGGTGATTTTCATCCTGGAAATATCATGTTTAAAGAATCTGACAGACCAAGTTCAAATATAGGAGATATTAAAATCGATTGTACAGAAGTTTTTTTAATTGATCCTGCATATGTTGATTCAGAGGGTAATGTTGATCGTGCTGAAGATATTGGAACGTTTTTTTCCAAATTTGCTTATAATGATTATTATTTATCTGAGTCTTTTGACCGAACGATTTCAGACCTTGAAACACTTTGTCGAGGTTATGATTATGCTATCAATCAAAATAACTTAAATCTAATAGATTTTTATCCTGAGGGTTCAACATTTGATTTCCAGATAGCCTTGGGGATCATGATTGATACAATGTTTAAAACAAAGGCTTTTGGAGCTTCTAATATCCAAGACCGCGTAAATAAATGTTTAAAAGCAGTTCAGTATATACTCCGAAAGAGACCTTTTGATATTTATGAGTAAATTAGATTAAAATGTACTTAGGAAAAAATACACTAAGCCAACAATTATCCCTGATAATAATGCTGAACTTAAATTCACAAAATCATTACTCACTAGTATATAACCACGATGAAATTTTGATGTATTTCCACATTTATGGATTTTTGCTTCCGTCTCTTTCTGACAATTTTCACAATAATAAATTCCTTGAATTGTTGCTCCTTCCAAAGAATCGATTAGACCTCCTAAAACTCCTCCAATAGTAATCAGAATAAGAATCTCAAAAGGGAAACGTATCAAGCTTGTTTTGGTTAGGATTATTCCTAAGAAATAAATAACTGCTAATGAAAAGCTTCCTATTACTCCAGCAATTGTACCTTCGAGAGTAATCCCACCACTTGTACCATGTTGAACTTTTATTTTAAGATTTGTTATTAATCGTGGGTATCTTTTCACTGTAATACCAATTTCTGTCATCCAAGTATCTGCATTATGTGTTGCTATTGCCGTAAATGATGCAATCATCCATGGAGAAACAAGTACAGTAGATGGTGACATATTAATTGATAATATTGGTATTACTTCGTTTATAAAATACATCGATCCAAATAATATAGCTGGAAGACTATTAGATAAGACTTGGATCGCATCTCGTTGGGGACCTTTTGCGAATTCTACATTAGTAGATTCCTTTTCTTTAATTTTCCATTTTGATAAGAAAGATGATGTAAAAAAAAAGAAAATCATTCCTAGCCATAAGATTGGTGAAAATAAAAAGATTAAAACTATGATCAAAGCTCCTGTTATAACTCCATCCCATTGGGATAGCAGATTTTTCTTTAGGATAATAATAAGGAGTGGTATGTTTAATAGTAATCCGATAAATCCCATTACAATAACATAATTGGCTAGAAAGATCATATATATTCTCTTCTTGCTGATTTGTATTGAATTTTTATTTTAATATTATTTTAAGAGATTTAACAAAATTTTTCTTTCCCTGCTAAATGAAAGAATCTTCGTAAATAGTTATTTCTATTTAAACTTATACAATTTCTTTTATTTTAAATCGTGAAGGATAAAGTATTAATATTAGCTCAATAGACGGAATCTATGTTCGCGTATCCCACGTAGTATTAGATTTAAATTCTGACTAATTACGTTAAAATAGCCTTCCTAGGAACCTCCAGACATTAATAATTTAGGTTAATTATCACTCTCCAATTTACATTGCTTTCACAACATATATTTATGATTACGATTATTAATTAATATCTAATTAAATTTGATCAAAGATTTAGGTTTTTTACTCAGCTATTAGCGTTTGATTGGCAGTTAATGATGTATTGATATAAGGGGTATTTATATTGGACAAAATTTCTAACGATGATAAATGGCAAGTTTTGAAATCCATGTACAATGAGTTTGGATTAGTTAGACAACATCTTCATTCATTTAATGAGTTTGTAGAAAAAAGATTGAATGAAATCGTTCAAGAACGACCAAAAATAGAACCCGACATTGAAGGATTTTATGTCAAACTTGAGGGGATAGAGGTTGGAGAACCCTCAGTTAGAGAAGCTGATGGGTCAGAACGAACCATCTATCCCATGGAAGCCAGAATTCGTAATCTAATATATTCCTCCCCCTTAAATCTTAAAATGAGACCAGTCTACGTTGATGCGGGAATTGAAAGAGAAGAAGAAGTAGTTTCAGCATATATTGGAAGACTTCCTATTATGCTTAAGTCTAAAACGTGTTTATTATCAAATATGTCGGTTGATGAACTTACTCGTTTAGGAGAAGATCCAGAGGATCCTGGTGGGTATTTTATTGTCAATGGATCTGAACGTGTGATTGTTACCCAAGAGTATTTAGTTTCAAACAGAGTACTAGTTGATGAAGGTCGAAAGGGATCCTCTACAACAGCTGTAGCTAAAGTTTTTAGTACAGTAGCAGGATTCCGTTCTCTAGTTTCAGTTCAAAGAAGAAAAGATGGACGATTATTAGTTAATTTTTTCAGCGTTCCCCGCCCCCTGCCACTAGCAGTTCTAATAAAAGCACTTGGGGTAACAATCGATCGTGATATTGCCAGTTTGGTAACAAATGAACCTGAATTAATCCAGGAATTATTACCAACTCTGCGTGAAGCCGCAGAAATAGTTGACCAAGAAGAAGCATTAGATTTTATCGGGAAACGTGTCGCTGTTGGTCAAACTCGTCAATATCGAATTTTAAGAGCCAAACAAGTTCTAGACAACTATTTACTACCACACGTGGGAAAATCAGAAGATTTCCGACGTCATAAAGCCCTCTATCTAGCTCAAATGGCGCTCAAAGTTATAGAGCTGAATCTTAATAGAATTGATCCAGATGATAAAGATCATTATGCAAATAAACGTCTGAAACTTGCTGGTGAAATGCTAACCAGCCTCTTTCGTGTTGCGTTTCATTCATTATATCGGGATATCAAATATCAATTGGAAAAAGGTGCTAGACGAGGTAAACTTCCAAACCTTCGCGTCGCTATGAGAGCAGATGTTATTACTGAAAGAATAAGACATGCCCTTGCAACAGGAAATTGGGTTGGAGGAAAAGCTGGAGTCTCTCAACTGTTGGATCGAACAAATTATATGTCTACGTACAGTCATCTGCGACGTGTAATTAGTCCATTAATCCGAAGTCAAGCCCATTTTGAAGCTCGTGATCTTCATGCAACTCACTGGGGAAAAATTTGTCCTAATGAAACACCTGAAGGACCAAATTGTGGATTAGTAAAAAATCTTGCCATGCAAGCATATATTTCGATTGGTTCACCAGAAGAACCTGTAAACGATTTTATTTTTCAATATTGTAGTGTGATCCCAGTGACTGAATCAATTGATCATCAAGGAACCCAAATACTCTTGAATGGCAATTTAATTGCTACTACTCGGGAGCCTCGTGAGACTTTTAATTTATTAAGAGAGGCTAGGAGAGTTTCAAAGCTTGTTTCTGAGATTAATTTTGCTTATTTCGAAGAAAACCGAATTATATCTATTAACACTGATGAAGGACGTGTCCGACGTCCTTTAATTATCCTTGATCAAGTAGACAATGAAGAGCTTCCTATTCCTCGACTAAAAATGGCCCATATTGAAAAGCTTCAAAAAGGAGATATTAAGTTCTCTGATTTATTATCAGAAGGGGTAATAGAATTCCTGGATGCAGAGGAGGAAGAGAATTCATATATAGCAATGAACTTTGAGGAAATTAAACCGAATCATACACATTTAGAAATCTCCCCTTCTGCAATTTTAGGCATTTGCGCTTCCATTATTCCCTATGCAGAACATAATCAATCTCCTCGTAATACATATGAAGCAGGAATGACTAAACAGGCCCTAGGGCTTTATGCATCAAATTTTTACTTTCGAACTGACCGAAGAGCACATATTTTACAAGCACCCCAAATACCTCTTGTGGGTAGTAAAGCCATGGATGTTATTGGTTTCAATGATCGGCCTGCTGGACAAAACTTTATTGTAGCTATTTTGAGCTTTCAAGGATACAATATTGAAGATGCTTTAATCTTAAATAGAGCAAGTATAGAACGTGGGTTAGCAAGAAGCCACTTTTTCAGATCATATGTAGGAGAGGAGAAAAAGTATCTCGGAGGTCAAGAAGATCGTTTTGAGATTCCTCAGAAAGGTGTTCGGGGGTATCGGGCCAAAGAAGTTTATAGACATCTAAGTGAAGTTGATGGTATTATTGAACCTGAGATTGAAGTTGGTGGTGGTGACATCCTTGTTGGTCGAACATCAAGACCTAGATTTCTAGAGGAATATATTGAATTTGATTCTTTAGATTCTACCACCCCACAACGTCGTGAAACTAGTATTGCTATCAGACATGGTGAAAAAGGAATTGTGGATTCAGTTATATTAACTGAAACATCTGAGGGAAGCACTTTGGTCAAAATTAAAGTAAGAGACCAGCGTGTTCCTGAGTTAGGAGACAAATTTGCTTCTCGTCATGGTCAAAAAGGTATAATTGGTCATATTGTTTCTCAAGCTGATATGCCTTTTACTGAAGAAGGGATTGTTCCTGATTTAATTGTTAATCCTCATGCAATTCCTAGCCGTATGACAGTAGGTCAGATTATTGAATGTATGAGCGCTATTGTGGCATGTTATGATGGGAAACAAATTGATGCGACATTATTTGAGTCTCCAGACCCTGAAGATATTGCAACTCAATTAAGAAAACTTGGATTTCATCCTTATGCAGAATCTGTTATGTATGATGGGATTACAGGTAACAAGCTCCCCGCAAGGATCTTCATTGGTCCAACATATTATCAAAAACTTCATCATCTTGTTGCAGACAAAATTCATGCTCGTGCTAGAGGTCCCATTCAAATTCTAACCCGTCAACCAACAGAGGGCCGTGCGAGAGAAGGTGGATTACGTTTTGGTGAAATGGAACGGGATTGTTTAATCGGACATGGAGCAGCTCTCCTTCTCAAGGAGAGATTACTTGAAGAATCTGATAAAACTGAAATTTTTATTTGTGAACATTGCGGTTTAATTGCTACGTGGGATCGTAAGAAGGATCAAACTCTTTGTAGTATTTGTGGGAATACTGATACCGGAATTTATAAAATTGCAATTTCTTATGCCTTTAAACTTCTTCTTCAAGAATTAATGGCTTTAACAATAAAACCACAACTAGTACTTACTGATAGTACTCACTAAATAATGGGATGAAAATGTCAATTGATAGTAGTAGAATGGGAACAGCTAGTTTCTATAAAAAAGCTATGAGAATCCTAAGGCTTGCTAAAAAACCGGATAGATCAGAAGTTTTTCTTGTGATAAAAATTACAGTTGCTGGGATGGCTATATTGGGTTTAATTGCCTTTATTATTCGAATTGTAATTTATACTGTTCTTGGTCGCCAAGAACAGCTCTAAGTTACCAAAAATCACTCAATGGGACTTGGAACGGTGACAATTTTGTTTGATAAAATCGGGATTTATTGTTTTAAAGTTAAGAAAGGACAGGAGTTCAATGTGGCTGAAGCAATAGCAAGTCGTGCAGAGTTGAATAACTTGGATATTAAAGCCGTATTAGTTACGGAGATAGATGGCTATATTTTTATTGAAGGTGATGTTCAAGATATAACAAGTGTCGTTGAGTCCGCTCATTACATAGGGAAACAAGTGGGGAGAGTTCCTGTTTCTGAATTAGAAAATCAATTAGCACCAACTCCAGTTATTGAAGGCCTCAAGAAAGGAGACATTGTTGAAATTGTAGATGGCCCCTTCAAAGGAAGTAGAGCTAAAATTTCATCTATTTATACTGCAAGAGAGGAAATTACAGTCGATTTATTAACAAGCAGTGTTACAATTCCTATTGTTTTACATGCAGATTCAGTAAAACTGATCCAAGCGAGTGAAGAAGAGGAAGCTTCTGATTCTCTCTTCTAGTTTCATATAGCAAAATTTGATTATTCTTCCTAGATTTGGACTTATAATGTTCTATGTGCTTTAGAACATTAAATAGTTTAATTCTCACGTCATAGCCTAACTTATTAATACTATAAAATAACCGCCTAGATGTCAAATAATTATCTCGTGGAATATTGGCTGGCGAGATCTAGCTGAACAAGGATAAAATTATTGGTGGCCGTGATGGCAGCTGTAATAGTAGAAGAAAAAAAATTGAATAATAAAAAAGTTGACCAAGTGAATGCAATAGTTGATCTTGCAACCAAATATTCAGTTATTGGTCTCGCTGATTTAAGTGGGATAAGTTCCAAAGCACTTCAAGGTATTCGATCTTCAATGAGGTCAGGAGATGTTCAAGCAGTTATAAAAGTTGCAAAAAATACCTTAAAATCACTGGCATTTGGTAATGTTGCAAATAAATCTAATAAGGAAATTAAGAATTTTATTCCTCATATTGTAGGGTCGTGTGCTTTAATATTTACAAATTCAAATCCTTTTACACTTCAAAAATTTTTAAATCAGAATCAGGTTCCTGCTCCTGCGAAAGTAGGTCAAGTTTCTCCTGTTGAAGTATACGTTCAAGAAGGATCTACAAATCTCGATCCTGGGCCAATAATAAGTGATTTAGGATCATTAGGGATTCAAACCCGTATTGAAAAAGGTAAAATTCGAATTATAAAGACTACTAAGGTTTTATCGATTGGAGAAACTGTTTCTGAAACTCACGCAGCTATACTTGCGCGATTAGGTATTCTCCCCTTTAAAGTTGGATTAAAATTAAATTTTGTATTTGAGAATGGGGAGATACTTGATGGTAGTGTCCTGGATGTTGATGATAGTAAAATTATTTCTGACTTACAACAGGCTTATGCTCAGGCATTTTCCCTTGCAATTCATCCTAAAATATCATATCTCTCTAAAGAAACAGTTCCTGTATTGTTAGGAAAAGCTTTTGCTCAAGCTATGGCTTTATCCGTTGAAGTTGGTTATATCACGGAAAATACTATTGGAATGCTCCTTATTAAAACTACAAACCAAGCGACTCTCCTTAAGAAAAAATTAACTGAAAAGGATCCTAATTTAAATATTTAAACTTATATTATTTTAAAAGTGATTCTACATATTTTTCTGGATTAAATCGCTCTAAATCCTTATATTCTTGACCTGTTCCTAGATATACAACTGGAAGACCTTGCGTTATATAGGTTACAGAAAGAAGTGCTCCAACTCTAGCATCTGCATCCATTTTTGTTAATATTATTCCATTTAAAGGGATATTTTCACTGAAAATCCTTGCTTGCTCGGTCGCATCATTTCCTGCTAGAGCTTCTATAACAAGAAAGTTATAATCTGGAGTAGTAACCCTGATAATTTTTTTCATCTCTTCCATTAAATCTTTATTTACTGCCATTCGCCCTGAAGTATCAATTATTACACCATCTGCAAATTTCGATGTTGCATGTGATATAGCATCAAACGCCACAGCAGCTGAATCGCTTCCATACTTGCCTGTGATAATTTTTACACCAACCTTGTCTGCATGAATTTTTAGTTGTTCCTGTGCTCCTGAACGAAATGTATCACTAGCTGCAATTATCACTTTAAATCCTTTCGATTTTAGTAGATATGCAAATTTTGCGATTGTAGTAGTTTTTCCTGTTCCATTTATTCCTAAAAACAAAAATACTACAGGTCTCTTCTTTTCCAATTGCTCTTTATTAGATTTATAATTTAAAATTAATTCTAAAGGGTCAATAAATTCTTTAGGAGTAATTATTTCCAGAATAATTGGTTTTGAAAGCTCACGTAGTCTTTTTGATAAATCACTAAATCGTTTTGCCCTTTTACCAAGCATTTGATCAGCTAATTTTTTAGAAATTTGTTTAGCTACTGATAATGATACGTCATTTGCTATTAAAAGTAATTCAAATTCACGAATTGCTTTTCTAATATTGTTTTCATTTAATTCATAAGAAGAAACTCGTTCAAATAATCCGTTCAGACCCTTTCTCAAAGATACCATCTTAAACCGCCTATTTTTTTAAAAGAAGCATTATTTTGTTTTCTCCCCCTGTTTAAGAAATTTATGATTGAAATAAATCATTGTATTATTCCATATTGTTGAGCTAGGGTCACAAGGTTTTCTCTTTTCGTTTCTAGCAGCTGTGAAAATTGAGAATATTGATTTTGTAATTGCACTGAGCTCTTCTGGATATTTTCCATCTGGTTTAAAGTTCTGGTTTTCGCAATTTGTAAATCTGTTTCCATTGAAACTCCTGAACCTAAGGATAAGAAGATTTCATTAGGGTCTTCAATTCTGCATCTAATATAGCAAGCTCCTCCAATTGGAATTAGAATTTCATCTCCTGAAACCTTTGTTTTTAGAACATCATGTATATTTATTGCATCTTGTAATGATTCAATAGCATTTCCTAAAATTGCAAGTTGCTGCTCAATTGTCCCAAGACTTGCTTGAATTTGGTCAATTTCAGCTTGTAATGTTCTAATTTTGTTGAGGACTTCTTCAGTCAATGGAGCTTGAGCCATTTATCATTCCTCATAAGGGATTTTAAATTCAGTACTTATCAGCTTTTGAATAAAGGGATTCGTGACTTCTTGGGGAGTAATCTTAAGAATAGAATCAATTCGAATTTGACGTCTTTTTAGCCTATTTCGGCTTCCAAGTTCAGTAAAAAGTTTTTCCCTAGCTTGTTCTTCTGTTAAAGCACAAAATTCCTTAGAAAAATTCGAAAGTTGCTTCTTTTTTTTAAATGAACCTGATATTCGAAAAAATTGAACCTTTTGGTTATTATTCAAATTTTTTCACCTTCTTTTCGATATTTCTTTCTGTTTTATCCTGTTTTCAGGAATCCTTATAATAATTCGTTAAGCTCCAACTTCTCCCCCTTCTGGCTTTATGAAACATCGAGTAATTTCCATTATCTCAATCCCAGTTGTTTCTCGTCCTACAAGTATTCCTTTAGTATTTCCTACAATTCCACTAGCTACAAATTCTGATCCTCTATTGATACTCCCAACTCCTATTTCTTTGAGATGTAAGATATCTTTAATCTCGGCTACCTCTTCTTCTTCAGCTAGGGGTGTAATTAAACCTCCATAATTTGTAACGTAGGCCAAGCTACCAACAAGATCGGATTTTGCTAATGTTCGTGTTTCTAAAGGGATATTTAATGTTTCACTTATCTGTTTTCGAATTTTGGGAGGAATAATAGGAGAAATAATACCTCCAAAGTCATTTGTTAAAACAACATTTCCAAAGGCAAAAAATTCAGGAGCCTGATATACTGTTAGATTGGTAGTTTGGATTTTTTTAAGAACTTCTTGTGTGATAACATTTGAAACCACAAATCCATGGGAATTACCAACCATTAACGAACCAATAATATATTCAGAGAGTTCAATCACATTCGTTTTCGTAATATTTTCTACTAGAGATTTCATTTGGTGAGTAGAGTTATTAGGTACAAAAGAGAAATTTTCTGTACAGAGAATGGCTACTCCAATGTGAATGCTTCCTAAATACTCTAAATATTCTATTTCCATTCTAATAACTCCAAAATGAAACAAATATAAAAAGAAAGGATGATATTATTTCGAATATTATCCTAAGAAGACGGTAACAATGTCTTCTTCAGTTTTAACAACTCTTATTCGAATTTTTTTAGGTGGTTTTTGGATCCCACGAGCCCACATATGTTCATTTACCTGCGAATCTATAAGAACATCCTCACACCTTAGATGTCGTTTTACAAACTCCCGAAGATGTCTCATCGCACGCGGAGTTCTTTTAGAACGAGGAATTCGTCGCCCGTAGATAACTTTGCTGAAAGGTACGGTATAAATTCTTTCTTCAATAATAGAATCAGATGATGTTTCACTCATAAAAATTTCCTTCCTATGGTTTTATTTTCGAAGAACGCCAACGTCTCCGTTTTGGATGGGTTGTTACTTGTCTAGAAGTTTTTAATATCACCCAAGTTGGAACTGTTTGATTTGATTTTGCTTTTCTTCCTAAACGAATTTTCTTTGGAAAAGGTTTGTATCTTGCCATTGTTCTCAATTCCTCTCTGCCTTAACAGATGGTCCCATCGTGGTTTTAAAATGGATAGCTCTTATATGTTGAGCCCCTTTAGGTAATTTTGTTGTTAATGTTTGTAATATAGCATTTGCATTTTCTGCAAGTTTTTTATTGCTCTGAGTAACTTTTCCTACCTTGACATTAATAACTGGAGTCGCTTTAATTCGTAGTTTAACCGTTCGATTATATCTTTCAACAAATTTGTCAATTTCTACTCTTGGTGGGAGAGGTTTGGGCATTTTTCCTCTTGGACCCAGAATTTTCCCCAAGAAACGTGCTACTATTGCCATTAGAGGAGGTTCAGCAAGAAAATATTCATAATCATTTGCCAGATTCTTGACTCTCTTTGGTTCTTTAGAAAGTTGTTCAATATCATCTTTTCCAAAGGTCGGTAAGCCTGATTCTTTTGACTTGATAGCAATATCTCCATCAGCAAAAACGGCAACACTTGAAGTGCTACCTCCCAAATCATTAGGAACCAGTGCTTCTATATTTATTCGATTTGCAGGATTTTTCAGATCAATATCACGAAGCCCAATTGACAATTCTACTGTTTCAACGAATTTTCTTTGTTTTCTTTCAGTGCTTTTCAATTTCGCTTCAGATATCGCTGTCTCCAATTGATTTGGTGAATAAGACATTCAAAATACCCTTCTACTAATTAAAATTGATTTAAATTTGATTTTTCTGTTGGATCTAGGGTTTTTAGCTTAGTCTTTTGTGTGTTTTGAGGTTTGATCTAAAAGGAATTTAGCTTCTAGAAATAAATAAGTTTAATTTTTTTAATTGAACTCGAATGAAATCGACTTATAACTATATTTAGAATTAAAAAATTTACATATTTTATTATTGGGTGTTATAATTGGCAAAGACAGTCGAAGCATTAGTTGATGCAGGACAAGCTTCTCCAGGACCCCCTCTAGGTCCTGCATTAGGTCCTTTAGGCGTGAATATTAAAGCAGTCATCGAAGAAATTAATAAGCAGACCCAACAGTTTAAAGGAATGAAAGTTCCAGTTTCAATTGAAGTTGATGATAACAGAAACTTTACAATCTCAGTCGGTATTCCTCCTACCTCTTCTTTACTTATAAGTGAAGCAGGTATCGCAAAGGGCAGTGGTTCTCCCAAAACAGAAAAAGCGGGGAATCTCGAATTTAAACAAGTAATAAAGGTTGCTAAGATGAAACAGGATGCAATGCTTTCTTTTAATTTACGATCTGCTGTCAAAGAAGTTGTAGGTACCTGTACTTCAATCGGATTAACCGTTGATGGAGAAGAACCAAAATTAATATTAAAATCCATCGATGCTGGGGCCTATGACGATTTTTTCAAATGATTTAAAGGATTTTAACGCATCTCTTTCTGTTGGAATTCTTTATTTTTCCGTTCCTTTTTTTAAGGGTACAGGAGGAAAAATTAAACAGACTGAAGAAGATTTTATTGTTTATGAAATTCTTCCTAATGGTATTCCTATTAAGGATGGTTCAGAATTAGGGCCTTCTTTAGGAGGGATGTATACACATTGTGTCTTAGTTAAATCAGGAATTGACACTTTTACAGCTATTAAACGAATTTCACAGGCTTTAAAGATACCAGAGAAAGATATTGGTTATGCAGGCTTGAAAGATGCTAAAGCCAAAACATACCAAAGGATCTCACTTTGGGGTACAAATTTTTCCCAATTTTCTTCTCTCTCAATCTCCAATTTACAATTAATTAATCCCATTCGCCAAAAATTTGGGGTAAAGATCGGAGATCTCTCTGGAAATCTCTTTGACATTCAAATTAAAGATATAAACCGAAATCCCAGTAAATTTGAATGGAATTTTTTAATCAAAACTCTAAATACTTCTGGATTATTGAATTATTTTGGGAAACAACGCTTTGGTAGTGTTAGGCCAGTTCTTCATAATATTGGGAAATATCTAATACAAAGAGATTATGAAGAACTAATTTATGAATACATTGGTAAGACAAGCCCTCTTGAATCCTCGTTTATTTCCCAACTTCGTCAAAATTTCCTAAATGGATCTGATCCAAAGGAGATTCTCTTTTCTTTTCCTGCAAAATATCGTATCGAAAAGACTTTATTAACAGGATTAGTAAAGAATAGGTCTTCTAAACAAATTGTAAGTAAACTTCCTTCTTCATTTCTTCGTTTATCAATTTCTGCTTACCAATCTTATGTTTTTAATTTAGTCTTGAATTCTCTCCTAGATGTTAATCATGAAATTACCACTAGAACAGAGCTACCTCTTCCTGGTTATGGTACTTCTTCTAGTAGTTTCCCTAATGTTATATGGAATAATTTAATTACAATTCTAGAAACAGATTCTATAGCATTAGCTGATTTTAAATCCTTAGATAAAAAATTACGATCTAAGGGGTCAATGAGAAAAGCAAAAATCTTGATAACTGATTTAAAAATTAATACGATCAATGGTACAAATGAAATAAATGTCTCTTTTAGTCTTCCTAGGGGAGTTTATGCAACGATATTAACAAGAGAGATAACTAAAGTGGATAATTAGGTTCCAGGATAATATTTTGCATTTTGAATTTTCCCCTTAAGTTGCCCTTGTTCGATCAAGAGTCCTATTGCTTTCTCTACTGAAGCTGTGGAAATTCCTTCGATCTCGATATTTTCTATATTGGTTGGTTCCTTGATTAAGCTTACAGCTTGGATTAACATTTCCTTTTTTGATTGTCCAGATCCGATTTCGTCTCCACGTATCTTTTTCATCGCAGTTCGGACTGAAGCACCGCATTCTGGGCAACGAAATGCTCCCATAATTGTTAATGTAACCCTTCCTTCTTTATCAGGCATGGGGCTTATTAATTGCCAAGTTTTGTCAGGTGGATGTTGAATTGGATTTATTATGCAACCACATTTTTTACAGGATATTTGCTTCTTTGTTTTTCGTGCTGGACTCATAGGCATCATCCTTCTAGCTATAATTCTCAAATATTCTCAATTGAATTGATGATTTAAGGCAAGCGTGGCAAATTTCTCCTCCGTATGGTCTTGCGGGAATTTTTTGACTTTTTGACACCTTTTTATGAAATTTACGTATTTGGGAACCACATAATTGACAGGATTTAATTTTTGCCCTTTTTTTGAGTTTAAACTCTGTTATGTATCCCTTTGGATTTTTTTTCTTTCTAATACCTTTAGTCATTTTTTTTTCACCTATTTAAGAATTTAATCTGGTTGTAATCCGGCTAATTTTTGCAAAATTGAACCAAAAGTAATCGATCCACCAAAATACCACCATATATATTGTGGAACAAATACATTACCCCAACCCTCAACAATCCCATTTTTTCCAATACCAAAAAGAATATTTTCAGGTAACGGGAAAGGTATTATGGCAGGGATGTTTCCAGTTATTATATCTGTTGTTGGATCTATACCCCACTGGAAAAAGCTAGAAAAAACAAAGAAAAATATCATTAGGGGAATAAAGGTAATCATTAAAGGTTTAAGACGCATGGTGGATAGCTCAGACTGAACCTTTTTCATTCTATCAGCACTTCGTTCATATTTCAATTTTAATTTTGTATCAGTAGTCTTTAGCATCTGCATTCGCATTTTATTGTATTTTTTGCTTTCTCGTGTCAATCTGGTTAATTTTTCAGTGTCTATCATTAGTTTTGATATTCCTGTTGAGAACAGTGAAACAAAGAAAGAAATTATTAGAATAAAAATGGATGAGAATGGTGGAGTAGTAGGAATTAAAGATTGAAGCAAATCATTTCCCTGTGTTATTAAATTGAATAATAGAAATTCTATATCTTGAATTATGAACATTATTTTAACCTTTTTATTAGTATTGAACTAATTTTTCAATCAAATAGCCCAAAAAATCATCAATCTAACGAGAACTATTTTATTATATAATTTTTCAGAAAGATCAATTATCTTTAGTTTATCTTTTTCACTGATTTTTTTGCTTCCAATGCATATTGTAAAACTTCTGCAACAGAAACGGCCTCTGGAAAAACTGGATTTTGGTTCTGGTAAATTCCTTTAAAACGAGAAAGTTCTTGATACGCTTTTTTGGCTTCTGAGTGTAATCCCTTCTCCTGAGCTAGGGTGATAACATCTTCCATTTCAGATAAATCCGCATTTACTCCTGCAATTGATAATTTTAATAAAGAAAAAACCATGTGAGCACGAACATAGCCTTTAATATGATCTGTTGCTTCTGATATCTTAATTGCTTCTTGAACTAAATCTTGAGCTTTTTTAATGTAGGTTCCATCAAATATTATACGATATTTATACAGAGATATCACCGCTAAACTTATTAAAGCCCCATACAGATCCGATATTCTTGCATGATCACGACGTCTAAGAATATAGTTATACATTTCTGAAGCGTTTGATAAATTTAATTTAGCAAGTTCTAGATTTCCTTTTATATGTGCTAACGCCATTTTACCCTGAAAATAAAGACTTGATTCGATGTTTATTTGCCGAAGAATTTTTTCTAAATTATTAATTAGATTTTGAACCTGTTTAAAATCCTCTAATTCTAGAAAAAGGTCAGAAAATCTTGAAAGATGGTAGAAAAGGTCAAAAACGGGGATTTTATCCTGAATGTTTTCTAGTTTTTTAGTAAATGTGGTATAGCTATTTTTTAGTTCATCTAATGCATTTTCTAAATTTGATTGAATCTCAACATCTGCAATTGATACTAATAAACTAATTGATCTTCTCTCATGACCTAGATGAGAAAAATTCTGTAAAGAAATCTCAAAGTGATGCCGCGCTTCATTTAGATTACCCAGACGAAGAAATGCTTCCCCTATTGCAGATTGAATTTGAGCAATGAAATATTTATTATTCTCACTAATGGCAAGTTCAAGAGCTGTTTGAAGTTGCTTGAAGATAAAACCAAACTTTTCCACTCCTCGTTCGATTAAATAAGTACTATATAAAAATAAAGCTCTCATTATACCATTTTTATCTTCTATGGATTCATAAAGTCTTCTAGCTTCTATGAAAAGTCCTTGAGTTCTTTCAAATGTCTTGGAACGAAGTGCGAGTTCAATTTTTATATTTGCAATCCCTTTAGTATATTTAAGATCATTAGCAATATTTAAATACTTTTCTAAGTCTATCACTTGTTCAATTTTTTCTTCCCAAACTCTTTGATACATTGCAAGGTAATTTATTGCATCTATTTCCACTAATCTATCATTTTCATTGATGGCTGACTTTAAGATTTGCTTCCAAATTTCTGCAGCTTCTTTTTCATACCCATGAATCCAATTTTCCCATGCTTTTTGAAATAGATCCTCAAACTGTGTATGACTCAAACTTTTCACTTCATGTTCGTGAAATAACTCCTGCTATTATTAAAGGTAAGACAAGGGTGACATCACCTAAGATATCAATCCACTGAGCGTCTGGAGCTACTTTTCCCCACGAAATAGCTTCTTTTACACTCGCTCCACTTACCCCTCCATGTTCAGGGCGATCCATAGTAATTTGTATTGCATAACTCAAACCATTATTCAGTTGTGAACCATTCATTATGAAGTGCTTTGGTACTCCACCCCCAAGGAAGATTGCACCCATTTTTTTTGATTCATATACAATTTGAGAAAATTCTGAATGATCCTTTAAAACATCAATCTGAAGAGGGTGATTTTGTGCGAAAAGCCACGCTTGAACTCCTAATATACTATCTGCAAATGAAGGGGAAAAAATAGGTATTTGTTCCTTAAAAGCTGCCCTAATAAACGAATTAGGATCTTTAATCTGTCGTCCCAATTCATAAATAAACTGTCTACTACTCAATTTTTCATTTGGGATAAAATCAAGAATTTTCTGAATCATATCTTCAAATTTAATAAATGCTTTCTGTGGAATTAAAGTACTAAAAATCCTGCTTATTTCCATTTTCTTTAATTCCTCATCATTTATATTCTCCATTCCGTGATAATGTGATGGTCCCAATGTTTCCAAAATATCATGACTTAAATTGGCTCCTGTGGTAATTACACAATCAACAAAATGCTTTTCAATCATCATACGAATAATATTTCTCATTCCTCCAGGAATTAACGCTCCTGCAAGACCTAAAAATGTAGTAGTTTCACTTTCTTTTATCATAAGTGTGAATAGATCAGTAGCTTTTGCCACTCTATGGCAATTAAATCCTCCCTCTTTCATTGATTCTAACAACTCATTAACTGTCATATGTGGCTTAAGAGTAACCTGTTTCATTTTTTTTAATTTCATTTATTACAGAATCTCCCTAATTATTCTAAATTATCCCCATTTAAAGTAAGATCGTAAATTTTTCTTTTAATCCTAAATAAAAATAATTCGTTATTAATATTGAAAAAGATACATTTGCTTCTTAAAGGACTCTCACTCTAGAAAATAAACTTTTGGTCTTTTTTCAAGGCAATAGGAAGAATTAAAAGACAAAGAATATGCTCCTGCTTGCAGGAATACAATTTTATCATTTATTGATAACTTTTGAAGAGTAACAAATGTTAAATCTAATGTTTTTCTATCTTGATAGGAATCTAAAGTGTCATTCGTTGCCCCTACTAGACGATATTTTATTAAAGGAACATTATCTCCAGTTATGAGATTAATAATCGGAAAAGACCAATTTGCAACTATAACGTCGGGGATAGTATTAAAAAAGCTCCCATCAAGGCATATAATCTCGTTTCCAATAGAATCTTGTTTAATATTACCTATGGAAAATATTAAAATCCCAGTAGAAGCTGTGAGAAACCTTCCTGATTCAATTATAATATTTAATTGGTTTAAAATAGTATTAAATTCTTCTTTAATTATTAAAGCAAATAATTCTGGTCCTGGGGTAGGGTTTCCATAATTAACTGGAATACCCCCTCCAATATCTAGAATAGAGAGTTTTATATCCCTCTTTTGAAGAAAAATTAATAATTCTGAAATCACTTTCATAGCTCTTCGATATGATTCAATGTTTATAATCTGGCTTCCTAGGTGAACGTGTATTCCAACTAAACTGAAGAAAGAAGAGTTTTTGCAATAACTAATGATTTCTAAGAATTTAGACTGTTCATTAAGATCAATTGGAATCCCAATCTTACTCCGTGAACCTGTGCAACTAAATAAAGTACTTTCTAATTCAACTAATGGATTTACTCTTATTAGAACTTTTATTTTTCTATCTACTTTTTTAGCTATTTTTTCAAGTCTTTGCATGTCGTGATAGGAATCAATAGCATAATATCCGATATTTGATCGAATAGCTTGTTCTATTGTGAGATCTAACTTTACAATGTTTGTATAAATAATTTTCTTTGGATCTCCACCAGTCTCTAAAACACGATTCATCTCACCTAATGAGGTAACTTCAAAAAAACTTCCATTGGCTAGAAATTGTCTAATTATTTGAACTTCAGGATTAGACTTCACAGAAAAAGCGATATTTATCGAATTAGCTCCAATTTTTAAAAAAGGTTTGAGTATTTTCTGATATTGAGCATTAAGCTGTTTTTTTGAAAATAGAAAAATAGGAGTCTCTTTTTTTTCAAGAAATTGATCTAAATCAACTTCATTCAGGTATAAACGACCATTTTTCCTTTTTAAAGAATCTGAATAATCTTGTGGATTTAATAGAGCAGTTGACATAATTCACCTAACTTTTTTTATTTATTTACAGAAGAATTTTTACATAATCTATTAATCTATCTTTATTTGTAATAATTCTCCTAATTCTAAAAGAATTAAGCAGGGATAAATGTGAAAAGCTTAGATTTTGTAATTCACGATTCTGAAATGCTCTGTGGAATAATAAGCAAAGATTTCTCAGAAGAAGAAGCAAATTTTAACTTGATTGGAACACCACTTGATATTACTTCAACCTATAGGTCAGGATCAAGAATGGGGCCAAATTCTTTTCGCAATATTTTATATTCTGATAACTTTGAATGTGTAACAGAATCAGGAGTAGATCTTAAAAAACATTATCGGATCAAAGATTATGGAAATATAGGAATAATCCCTCATAATCTTTCTAAAAGTCTTCAATTTATTTCTGAGGGTATTTTAGATTTCTTAAAGTTATCTTTACCCTTTTTAGTAATTGGAGGGGATCATAGTACTTCTATTGGAGTAGCTGAAGCATTGGAAGAAAACTCTCACTCTTTTTATCTAATATATCTAGATGCTCATCTTGATTTATATGACAATATAATGGAAAATCCCAAATCACATGCTTGTACCTTACGTAGGATTACAGAGAAAACGACGTTTCAGGGAGCAACAGTTTTAGGTTACCGTGATTTTTCATTAGATCAAATTAAATATGCCAAAAAAGTCGGATTAGAAATTTTTTCCACAGATAATTTAATGAACGTCCCAAATTTATACAATTTTGGATTTCAAAAGGCTAAAGCATTAATTTCAAAATATCCACATATTTATGTATCGATAGATTTAGATTTACTTGATCCTGGAGTTGCTCCTGGTGTAGGAAATCCTGTAGCTGGGGGTATTTCATCAAGACAACTATTTTGGATGATTCAAGGATTGTTCAAGGGACTTGGAAGATCTCATCTTATTGGTTGGGATATTGTTGAGTACAATCCTCTATATGACCATTCAGAGATTACAGCATTTATAATGACCAAATTATTGATTGAGGGATTAGGTTCATTAATATCAATAGATTAGAAAAAAGGCTTATTTTTTAATTTCTGGACATTTAGCAAAACCACTTCCTTTATTTTTACATTGTGAAAATTAAAACATAAAAAATACGTATAAATTTTCATCTATTTAGCGGCACTCTTCGCTTAAGAGAGAGTAAGAATTCATTTTAGAGCAAGAAAATATAAAAAAACAGAGAAATTATTTTTTGCATGATATTTGGGTGATGTTCTAATGGCAAATGATTCCACGAAATTTTTAAAAGATGAAATGCAAGAGATCCGAAAAGCAGGAAGAGAATGGGTACATCGTATCCTTGAAGGACCCAGTGATACTGTTTGTAGAGTAGAGGGGAAAGAAGTAATTATGTTATGTTCCAATAACTATCTAGGATTATCTAACCATCCTAAAATGAAAGAAGCTGCTATTAAAGCTATTCAAACTCATGGTGTTGGATCAGGTTCGGTTCGTGCAATTGCTGGAAACATGGATTTACATGAACAATGGGAAAAACGTCTTGCTAAATTTAAGGAACAAGAGGCCGCCTTTATTACATCAGCTGGATTTACTGCTAATCAAGGAGTCATCCAACAATTAGCGCCATCAACTGAGGATGTGATTTTATCAGAGGAATTGAACCATGGGTCAATTATCGATGGAGTACGAATAACAAAAGCCCAACGAGCAGTATACAAACATTGTGACATGAATTCACTAGAAAATGAAATGAAAAAACTAGCTAAGAAGAATCCTCGTCGAATTCTTGTTATTACTGACGGAGTCTTTTCAATGGATGGAGATCATGCTCCTCTTGATCAGATCTATAAAGTCTGTGAACCGTATAGTAATGTAATAATTTATGTCGATGATGCACATGGTGATGGAGTTTTAGGTAGAAATTATTCTGGTAAGGGACTTGTGGATCATTATAATTTGCAAGGGAAAGTACACATTGAGATGGGTACTTTTTCTAAAGCTTTTGGTACGATGGGAGGTTCAATTGTTGGATCAACAGAATTGATTACTTGGTGTCGAAATAAAACCAGATCTTATCTGTTGTCTGCAAGTCATCCTCCTGCAACAGCTGCAGCTTCAATAAAAGCATTAGATATAATAGAATATGAAGAACCTGATCTGGTAAAACGCCTCTGGGAAAATATCAAGTATTTCAAAAGTCGAATACTTGATATGGGATATAATCATGAAATTACGGCTGCATCAACAACAGCAATTATTCCCATAATATTTGGTGATCCTAAAAAGGCAAAAGAGGCATCTGATTTACTATACAGGGATTACGGAATATTTGCTCTTCCAATTGTTTTCCCTATGGTACCATCAGGATTAGATCGAATTAGAGTACAAGCAAATGCAGCATTAACCAAAGAACAACTAGATACTGGATTGAGGGCGTTTGAAGAGCTGGGGAAAAGGTTAAAAGTCTTTTAAAACTCTCATTCTTGTTTTCTCTGGATGGAACTTTTTCATAGTATAGTAAAAAAATAACAAGGATGATGATTTTATAGCAGAAAAATAATTCAAAAAGTCAATCTGCTTTTTCTGAAATAATTTTTCGATTTAATTTAACTTCAACTTTACCAGAGAACCGAAAAACTTGTCCACAATCTGGACAATACCAATATTTTCGACTTGCTTCATCTCCTTTTGAGAATTGATAAAATCCTTGAAAAACTGCGTTGGGGTGTTTACATCGTTTTTTCTTTCTTTGAACATACGTCTGAGTGAATATTTTAGGGATAGGTGGAGGTTCGTTCTCAAGTATTCGGGTCAACTCGTGTGGCTTATGTGAAATGGGAGAATGTTCTGTAAATAGATTTGATTTTTCTACTTTCATCTCTTTTTGGCATTTTGAGCACCAAAGAATTGTTTCTTTTGTTACTTCTATCTTTTTAGGAGATAGAAGAGTACCACAAGAATCACAGAAAGGCGTTCCCATTGTTGTTAACCAGTTTTTCTTTTTGATTTAGTTCTACACCTGTTTGTATGTTTTTTGTACTTCAATTATAACTTTCTGTTTTCGGGGAATAAAAAGTTAATCTATTAATAATACATTTAATGTGCATATTATAGAGCAAAATTTAATTTGAAGAATAATATCTGTTTTAAAATGACCCCCTTCATTTATAACAATTTTAATGTTTTAATTAACTGTATATAGTGAGAAAGAAAGAAATTAATTGGAAATTTTTTTTTGAATTATAAAACTGGCGATTTAATTTGGTTAGGACTCCCATTCCTTATTTAGGTAAGATCAGATTTTATTGGTGTGACCAATGTAAAGTTCCTTTGATTGATAAAAGTTGTAATATTTGCCAAAATGAAGGATCACAAGTAAATATTTCCCCTCCTGGAGATATAAGACCTGCTCTTAAAGGAGACCTTGATTTTATTGCTTCAGCGGTTGAAAAACAGTATGGAAGCCGTGTAAAAATAAAATTTACACAGTTAATTAAAAACCAAATTATATTTTTGAATAAAATTCCTTATATTGACAGAATGGATGAGATAATCATACAAGGAAGAGTTTTAGCGGTTTTTAGATACAATTTAATCAAAGAGTCCTTTGAAATTCTCCCTAAAATTACTTTAGCATCATTTTTGTGGGAACCTGAATCCAAAGGATGGATTAATGTTGATCAAGGCGCAAAAACTCCTATTTTAAACGGAGCCTCTGTTTTAAGGCCTGGAGTCAATTTTGCTGATAAAGAAATTTCATATGACGATCCAGTTATTGTAATCTGTGGAGAAGAAGTAATTGCTGTTGGATTAGCAAAAATGACTGGTATTGAAATGATGTCTCGCGAAAAAGGGGTTGCAGTGAAAACTAAGTATAAGAAAAAAGGGAAATTAGATCAATTAGCTCCTTTAGAGTTATCATGGGAGAAAATATTGAAAGCTAATGAGCATTCTTTAAATAAAAAAGAATCTACAGCCATTAATTTTATCGAGGACGCTTCAACTGGCTTTCAAAACAAAGTAATTGCATATTCAGGTGGAAAAGATTCGCTAGTCACATTAAATTTAGTTGCTCAATCTGATATCACTTATGATATTATTTTTTCTGACACAAAACTTGAATTCCCTGAAACAATCTCAAATATAAAGAAAATAAGTCAAGTTTATCAAAGACCTGTGCATCAATTCAAAAATATTCGTTGGGATTTTTGGGAAAGATTTGACAAGTTTGGTCCTCCAACACGGAATACAAGATGGTGCTGTAAAAGTGCAAAATTACTTCCTGTTAATGAAATATTAGAGTCTCTTTATCCTGATGAAAAAAAAGTTTTAACTTTTATTGGAAGAAGGCGTTATGAGTCATTTGGACGATCACGTGAGCCATTAATTTCTCAAAATCCTTGGATTCCTAAACAGGTAACAGCTGCTCCCATTCACAATTGGAATGCGTTTGAAATTTATTTATATTTATATAAATATAAATTATTTAGTTTATTGAACCCATTATATGAATCTGGTTTTATCAGAATAGGCTGTTGGGTATGTCCAGCCTCTTCTATGGCTGATTTTCATATTATGAAAACCACTCATCCAGATTTGATCCAAAAATTATTTAGTAATTTACATATGATTAAGAATAGAGAAAAGTTTCCTATAGAGTTCATCTCATGGGGCCTATGGCGTTGGAAAAACATACCTCAAAAGGTAAAGAATTTCTTAAATCGTCAACAAGTTGATTATAATGGTCAATTTTTAAATCAGAAGGAGAGAAATCATTTAAGATTTATCCTTACTTCCTATCCTTCTCCTTGTGTTGAAGGAGG